>JAIRVD010000051.1 GCA_031254075.1 Clostridiales bacterium | reverse complement strand
CGCGAACGCTTCAACGCGCGTTTGAAATTCGGACGAAGCGATGGTTTTCGGAGGTTGCCTATCAATCGGAGGAAGGTATGAGAAAATTCAAAAATTATTCACGTTTTGTAAAAGTTTATGCCGGCATCGGTGTTTCGATTTCATTTTTGTTTGGAATTTTGCTTTATACTTTGGCGAATGGGTTGCGGCATATTTCGTTTGAATTTTTACAAACGATAATTCCGGTTGTTGTGACTACGCTGATGATTGTATTTTTAACGCTGTTGATTGCAGTGCCTATTGGAATCGGCTCGGCGATTTATTTGAACGAGTACGCCAAGCCCGGGCGCTTTGTGACGTTAATTCGCATGGCAATCGAAACGCTTTCGGGGATTCCGTCGATAATTTACGGGCTGTTCGGATTTTTATTTTATGTAATGACACTGCGTTGGACATTGTCGATATTGGCAGGCATTTGCACGGTTGCGATAATGATGCTTCCGATAATTATTCGTTCGAGTGAGGAGGCGTTGAAGGCGGTTCCGATTTCTTATCGCGAAGGAAGTTTTGCGCTTGGCGCGGGGAAATTTTTTACGATAATGAGAACCGTTTTACCGTCGGCGATTCCGGGGATTTTGGCGTCGATAATTTTGACAATCGGGCGCATTGTCGGCGAAACCGCCGCGTTGATTTATACCGCGGGGACGCTTGTTGCTATGCCGACATCATTGTTTAGTTCGTCGTCAACACTTGCGGTTTTCATGTACACATCGACGGTCGAAGGGACGAATATGAACCGCGCCTACGCCACGGCGGTTGTTCTGCTTGCGTTGATTCTATTTTTGAATTCGTTGGCGAATTATATTGCGAAAAAACTGAAAAAGGGGTGACAGCGTGAATATAATCGAGCTGAAAAATGTAAATTTATGGTACAATGATTTTCATGCGCTGAAAGAAATTAATATGGATGTTAAGGAAAATAAAATAACGGCGTTTATCGGACCGTCAGGTTGCGGAAAATCCACACTGCTTAAAAGCCTTAACCGCATGAATGATTTGATTGACGGCTGTAATATCACGGGCGAGTTTATGCTTGACGGAAAAAATATTTACGGTGATATCGATGTAAATTTGCTTCGCAAGCGCGTCGGAATGGTTTTTCAAAAACCGAATCCGTTTCCTATGAGTGTTTTTGATAATGTCGCTTACGGACCGCGAACGCATGGCGTTAAAAATAAATTGAAATTACACGAAATCGTAGAAAAATCTTTGCGCGATGCCGCGATTTGGGATGAATTAAAAGACCGGCTGAAAAAAAGCGCACTTTCTCTTTCGGGCGGGCAACAGCAGCGGCTTTGCATAGCGCGCGCGCTTGCGGTTGAACCCGACGTTTTGCTGATGGACGAGCCGACATCCGCGCTCGACCCGATTTCCACCGCGAAAATTGAAGAGCTTGTTATCAAATTGAAAAAAAATTATACAATCATAATCGTCACGCACAACATGCAGCAAGCCGTTCGAATTTCCGACACCACGGGGTTTTTTCTGCTTGGCGAATTGCTTGAATACGGAAACACTCAACAAGTTTTCAACACGCCGAAAAACGAAAAATGCGAAAATTATATTACGGGGAGGTTTGGATGATGCGCAGATTTGATAAACAGTTGAACGATTTAAACGATAAATTGCTCGGAATGGGCGCGCTTGTTGAAAAATCAATAAAACTTGCGACGCAGGCGTTAAAAGAACAAGATACCGAGCTTGCGAAAAAAATTATCGGCTTGCGAAGCGATGTAGAAAAAAAAGAAAAGAGAATCGAATCGCTTTGTTTGAAATTAATTATGCAGCATCAGCCCGTCGCGCGTGATTTGAGATTTATTTCCGCCGCGCTGAAAATGATTACCGACATGGAACGCATCGGCAAACAAGCCGCCGATATTTCCGAAATAACTCTAAACATGAACGGCGCGCCGTATATTGGTGAACTCGAGCATTTATCCAAAATGCCTGCCGCAACCGTAAAAATGGTTACGGAAAGCATCGACGCCTACGTGAAAAAAGATTTGGAACTTGCGAAATCCGTAATCGAATACGACGATGTTGTCGACAGCTTGTTTAACGCAGTGAAATTTGATTTATTTCAAGCAATCAAAAACCAAAACAGCGAGCAGATTCTTGACCTGCTTATGATTGCAAAATACTACGAACGCATCGGTGACCACGCGTGTAATATTGCAAAGTCGGTGGTGTTTTCGATTACGGGTTCAAAAGAATGAAAAGAATATGGCTCGTCGAAGACGACGAAGATATTCGCGAAATAGTTTTGTACGCGCTCAACTCCGCCGGCTTTGAAGCAAGCGGCTTTGAACGCGGCGAGTCTTTTTTTGCAGAATTAGCGAAAAACAAACCCGATTTGGTTCTGCTCGACATAATGTTGCCGGGCGACGACGGCTTGACGGTTCTGAAAAAACTACGGAATAAACATCGCGAGCTTCCGATAATCATGCTGACCGCAAAGGGCAGCGAACACGACAAAGTCAAAGGTCTCGACCTGGGTGCGGACGACTACATCACAAAACCGTTCGGCGTTATGGAGTTAATCTCGCGAATAAAAGCCCTGCTACGCAGAAGTAAAACTTCCTCCGCAGAAATAAATTACCAAAGCATCCAAATGGACACCGCACGACGCATTGTTTCCGTTGACGGCTTGACAATCGCGCTCACGTTTAAGGAATACGAATTGCTGAATTATTTCTTAACAAACACCGGTCTCGTGCTGAACCGCGATAAGATTCTCGAAGCTGTTTGGGGTTACGACTACGAAGGCGAAAGCCGCACACTCGATATGCATATAAAATCCCTGCGGCAAAAACTCGGCGAAGCGGGTTCGTATATAAAAACCGTGCGCAATGTAGGATATAAATTGGGGGAATGACGATGAAGAAACGAATTTTCATAAATATAGCTGCGCTGATTTTAGTTTGTGTTATATTGCTTGCGCTTTCGTTTGTTTTTTTGAGCAAATTGATTTTACCCGCAGTGATTGTGATTACACTTGCGGCTTTGATTTTTGCGTATTTTTTCGCGCATCGCACGGCGGATAAATATAAAGATGAGCTCTATCCGTTCATCCGAAAAATCGAACGCCAGAAGATAAAAATTTCGCGGCAGATGAAAAAAATAGAAAAGCGCACCGAAACCGTCGAAGCGATAATCGAAAACATGCGCGAAGGATTGGTGCTTCTTAACAGGAAGGGCTTGGTTGTTTCGGCAAACAAGGCTGTTTCGGAAATTTTCGAAATCACCGATGACATCACGAAAAAAAATATTCGCGAAATTTACCGCGACCCGGACTTTATTAAAGCCGTAAGAAAATGTTTGCGCGGTTGGCATATGGAATTTTCGTTTTCGAAAAACAATCGCAATTACAATGTATTTTTAAATCCCGTAAACAGCGGCAACAACAAACGCGGCGCAATTATTTTCTTCCTTGACACAACCGAGCAGTCCAAAGCCGAAAAACAGCGTAAAGAGTTCACCGCAAACGTCTCCCACGAGCTCCGAACGCCGCTCACCACCATTTCCGCGCTGTCTGAAATGATGGCGACGGGCATGGTCAAGCCCGACGACATCGCCGATTTTTCCGAAAAAATTTCCGCACACACCGAACGCCTAATCAATATCATCAATGATATAATTCAATTATCCGAATTCGACGAAAACAAAGTCGCGAAAAAATTCGAATTATTTGATGTTTTCGAATCGGCAAAATCTGTAATTGCCTCCCTAAACGAAAAAGCCGAAAAAAAATCCGTAACTCTCGAACTCACGGGACAACCCCTTACAATAAACGCCAACCCGCGCCTTCTCGACGAACTTATGTACAACCTGCTCGACAACGGAATCAAATACAACAACGAAGGCGGCAGCGTCACCCTCGACATCTCAGAAGAAGACTGTTTCTGCAAAATCTCCGTCACCGACACAGGCATAGGCATCCCGCCCGAACTCTCCGAACGCGTCTTCGAACGCTTCTTCCGCGCCGACCCCTCACGCGCTACAGGCGGCACAGGCCTCGGTCTCTCCATTGTAAAGCACATCACCGAACACCACGGCGGGAAAATTGCACTGAAAAGCACGGATGGCAAAGGGACAATGATTGTGTGTTATATTCCCTTGGAAATTCAGAGTGGCAATTTCATCAATGGAGAAGATAAATGTCAGGAAAACAGCGGTTTTTGCCCGAAAAACTGAATTGAGTTAACCACGAATCACACGAAAAAAGAAAATTAAAAAATTTTCCATGTTTTTTCCGTGAGGTAATCCGTGTGAAAATTAAAAATAGACCGGCATGTCATTTCGCTACAGTCCCTGTACAGCGTATATGTTTTGAAGTATAGTTTTATATAACAAATAAAAGAACAAAGGCGGGGGAAATGACAAGAGAAAACTTAACAAACCAACCAAAAGACACGATGTTCCGCGGGATATCATTTATGAAAACAAGGGAAGACTGCATAAAAGCAGGATATCTCAAAGGCTTTATCGAGAAGGAGGACACGATAATCATGTACAGCGATATTTTAGACTACGACACCCAGTTAAGGGAAGAAGCCTGGGAAGAAGGCATGGAAAAAGGCATATCCGTGGGTGCGCAAAGGATATTGGAATTAATAAAGAAAGGGCTTTCGCCGGAAGATGCATATAAGCAAATTTTGAGCGGGGCTTAAACAAGAGCTAAAGGCAACCTCCGAAAAACATCACTTCGTCCGAATTTCAAACGCGCGTTGAAGCGTTCGCGACGTTTGAAATTTGTCTCAGCGAGTTTTCGGGGGTTGCCTGAAATATTTTAAATGTTTTAAAAACCTTTTTCATTTATACCCAATCAGCGCAGGTTGAATCTGTTTTCCATCTAATGCGCAATTTATTGTTTCTTCGAGAAAATCTAAATCAGCCAACATGGATGTTGGTTTTTTTATTGGGTCGTCTTGTCCGAAGGGGACGAAGAAGATGTTTTTAGTGTTATAGAGTTTCATGATGTTTACGCCGTTTGCGCCGAGGGCGTCGTTTGTGAAAAGGGCGAGGACGATGGGGCTTCCGTTGCGCAGGGTTGCCTTGGCAGCCATCGGGACTGCACCGTCTGAGATTCCGTTTGCGAGTTTTGCGATTGTGTTTCCGGTTGCGGGTGCAATTACCATGATGTCGAGCGGATTGCCGGGTCCGAAGATTTCGGCTTCGATTATGTTTTCGGCTTCTTTTCGTCCGCAGATTTCGCGGACTTCGGCAAGGAAGGTGTCGCGGTCGTGCAGGCGCGAGGATTTGAATTGCGCGACATTGGCGGAAATTATGGGGTAGATATCTGCCCCGAGAGCCTTGAGTTTTTTCAGCGGTTCGATGATTTCCGTAAATGTGCAAAACGACGAGGTTATTCCAAATCCGATTTTTTTACCTTCAAGTGTCATCTCAATCCCCCATTTAATATTTCATGAATATATTCGGCTAAAATTTTACCGGCGGTTTTTACCGCGCATTTTCCCGGAATGCCGAGAAGGCGGGCGGATTTTTCGTTCAGCTTTTGCGCAAGCGAAATGTCGAACCCGAACGGTCCCGACGCTATGTCAATCAGCAACGCGCCGTTTGTGCGTTCAAGCATTTCGTCGGTAAGCACCGGCGCGGGCGCGGTGTTGATAATTACGTCGAAATGTTCCTTCGGTTCGCTTAAATAAACGGGCTTGATTCCCGCCGAATAAGCCGTGCATTCCTTTTCGCGGCTGCGCACAAGCGCGGAAACCTTCGCCCCGAGTTCGGCAAGCCGCTTACATAAATCACGTCCGCAAATTCCGTAGCCGATTACCAAAATTCGGCTGTTCGCAATCGTTTCGTCGCGGTTGGCGATTAAATACGATATCACGCCCTCGGATGTCGGAACCGCGTTCTTTATCGCAACGCCCCTGTCTTCCATCAGCGCTCGGTAATCCAGCCCGTGCCGCTCGCATTTTTTCGTAATATACGCGTTTCTTATTCCGGAAAAAATTTTCGTACCCTTGCCGAGCGCGGCGAAAAATTTATCGTCGTATTTGGTTTCATCAATCCCCTCTTTAAAAGGAAAAATTATAAAATCCAAACTCGCTTCGCCGTCAAATACATAACCCTTGCTTCGCAAATAATTCTCGGTATGAACATACCGCGCATCGTCTTTTAAAATGATTCCGTTCAATCGCAGCCTCACTCCAATCAATGATGTTTCATGTTATGCAGTGATGCTTGCGAATGATACAAGCCGATTTGTGTCATTGCGGCAGCCGCGTGAATATTATGTAAAACCATTTCGCGATTGGAGATTGTGATGAAAAATATGTTTGCGGGCGTAAACACCCCCGTCGGATTCGTGAATTTTTTCGATAATATAATGCCGCTCGAACGCGCGAAACAAAGGATTTTTCTGAAAGGCCCGAACGGTTCGGGAAAAAGTACGTTTATAAAAAAAATTGTCGCCGAATTTCAAACAGCGGGATTTTCCACCGAGCTCTTCCGCTGTGCAAACGATGCCGAAAGCCTCGACGCAATGGCATCTCCGGAGCGCGGCTTCTGCATAATCGACGCCACAGCACCCCACGCCCGCGACCCTGAACTGCCCGCCGCCATCGACAGAATCATCGACTTCACACAATTCACAGACGAAAAAAAAATAATTCCGCACACCGACGAAATTAAATCGTTAATCATTCAAAAAAAATCATTATCGGAAAAAGCACGCGGATATTTTGCCGCAGTCGGAAATATCTACTCGGCAGAAAAAAATTTTTCTAAAACCGTTTTAACGCGAAAATGTTTGGAGTTTTTCGACGGTAGCGAAGCTTCACAAAACCCCGGTTCTGATAGAAAACTCTTTCTAACTGCCGTAACACCCGACGGTGTGATAAGTTTCGCCGACAAATTCTTTGCGGAATGCATAATGCACGACACCGATATCCCTTTAACCGCACTCCGCGACGAAGCCAACATGCGCGGCATTTCCACCGAAAGCTTCTGCGACCCGTTCGCACCCACGCAAATCGAATATCTCTTTCTGCCGCAAAAAAAAATCGCATTCGTAACCGAACGCAACATTAACAATGAATTATTCAATAAAATACTTGACCATACCGTTTTTTTACTTCACACATCAAGAACACAGCACATCAAAATCGAAGAAATCTATTTCAACGCAATTGATTTCGATAAAATAAATGCCTTTACCGAAGAAATCATACTTCAATTTGATACGCAGTAGACTGTGTGGCTCAAGGATATAATCACGCGCAACGCATGTTGCTTGTTTATCTTCTCTTATTCCTCTTATTCCGCCTGTTAATCCCCGCGATGCGTTCGTTGGATAGTTTCTGCCATGATTTGAATTTTTCTTCGAAGGAAGCGGCGGCGGCGGCAGAGATTATGACGGGGGGGGCGTAGTGATAGGAGTAGTCGTCGTCTTCGGATTCTTCGTCACCGTATGGGTCGAAGCGTTGGGGGACGTCTTTCATTGAGAGTGAAATTTTGCCTGAAGCGGGGTCGCTGGAGACGACGCGGACATCTACTTCGTCGCCTATATTAAGTACATCGCTGACGCTTTGAATGAAGCCGTTTGCGATTTGGGATATATGGACAAGCCCGGGCGCGCTGTTCGGTAACGAAACGATTGCGCCGAAGGGTTTTATTTTAAGTACCTTGCCGGTGTAGATTTGACCGACAATTGCGCCGCTGATTGAATTTTCCTCTGACATGGGCACCTCCGAATTGCAAAATTCTCCAGCAGTATAACACAGCAACGTTTAGTCGCGCAAGCGAATGGCGTTTGCGGCGCGACGGCGATAAGTGTCGTCCATTTTGGCGTAATGCTTTCGCGTGGTATTGACGTCGGCATGTCCGAGAACATTTGCGACAAGGTATATGTCGCCTGTTTCGGCATAAAGCTGTGTTCCGAACGTGCTGCGCAGTTTATGCGGCGAAATATTTTTTAATTGCGTGATTAGCGACGCGTATTTTTTCACCATATTTTGAATTGCGCGGTCGGTGATTCGGCGGTTTTGCAACGAAAGGAACAACGCGTCTTCGTGACCTGCGACGGTGACGATTTCTTCGCGAACATCCAAATACGCCGACAACGCGGCTTCCACTTCGTCGCCGAAATACAAAATCATTTCGCCGCCGCCTTTACGAATTACGCGCAAGCCGTTTACTTCGAAGTCGATGTCGCGCAAGTCAAGCCCGACACATTCTGAAACACGCATTCCGGTGCCGAGAAGCAAAGTAATAATCGCCGCGTCACGAAGCTTCGTGCGCTCGTGAAAAACCTTCTGCCGCTTCGTCAAATTTTCGCCGCTGTCTACTTCGTCAAGCAACTTTGCGATTTCGTCAACCTCAAGCGTTGTGATTACCTTGTCCTTTATTTTCGGAAACGAAATTAATTCTGCGGGATTCGCGGGTATGTATTTCTTTTTGTACAAATATTTAAAAATCCCGCGAACGGCTGCAAGCTTTCGTGATTTACCGAGCGCGGCGTTTTGAATCGGATTATCGGGATTTTCAATCGGTACGTAAAACGAAAGATATTCCATAAATTCCTCGATTTGCTCCGATTGAACCTTTGCCATATGTTCCTCGGAAATTTCGCGCACGGGAATAAAGAAAACTTCTTCCGATAAAAACGTAAAAAAAATTCGCAAATCGTATGCGTATGCCACACGGGTAAGCGAAGCTGTTTGGTCGCCCAGCGAACGAAAATAACCCGCCGCAAACTGCGGAAGCTCCTTTAACATCTGCCGCAGTTTGAGCGTGTTTTGTGAATTTAATTCGTCGTGATAGGTCATTTACAAATCAACCCAAAGCGAAATAATTTCAAATCCCATTTCGTCTAAAAGGTCGATTACAATTCCGTAACCGTCAATAATATGCGCCAGTCCGATTGTAACGAAAAACGTTGTCGGTTCTTCCGTTTCAACAAGAAGACGTGCGATTTCTTCCGCGAAAATATTATCGCGTACATACATTAGGTTATTGTTATACATTTCCGAGACAGGGTCATCCTCAGCCATCGCATCGGCGGCAATCAGCACTTCCGCAATTTCCGCAATGTTCTGCGTCGCGTAAGCTTCCGGAAGCCACGAATCTGTATATGAATTTAGCATTGTTCTGAAATTAGGAAAATCCGCAAGCATTAATGCTTGTGTTTCCAGCGGCATATCATAAATAATTTCCAATTCTCTTAAAACTTCATTAAGCCCGACAATAGGCTTGTCATGCTCTCTTGCAAAATCAGCCACATATCCATCAACAGAGAGTTCACTCTCTGTATCAAGAAACGGTTCCATTATTGTATCCATCAGCAATATGATTGTAATCGGTTTTAAATCAGCAACAATGTCATAAGTAATCCCCAAAACCGAATATGTTTTAAAATTCTCAACAAAATTTTCATATATGTCTCGCGGCAAAATATCCTGCAATGTAAGCCCGTCCGGAAGCGTTTGAATTTCAATTATTCTTTCCAATGTTTCATCACTTAAATTTTCAACCTCATTCATATCAACTTCAAACGCGAAAACATCGGCGCGTGCCATAGCGTCCTCGACAACCGGATGCAACGGAAACCAATCCGGTTGCCCCGTGTGCATCGAACCGATTATGTACGCAACATTTTCGCCATGCGAAACACGGGTAATCATTCCGTGAATATTGCGCCCGGTTGCGTTTGCGGGTATCGGTGTTGTCGGTCGCGGCGCTTCCGCGATTGCGGAAGTTTCCGCTTCCGCAACGGGAACTTCCGCATTAAATATCGACTCGGCAAGCTCAATCGGGATAAAAATTCTGCCGTCTATGTTCTGCCCGGCGGATTCTAAAACGATGAATCCGTTGCCGTTCGGGTCGGTTAAAAGAACCATCTTATTCCCGCTGTCCCATTCTACCTCCCAGCCAAGCAAATCTGCCGTAACGCGCACGGGAACAAATTCCGCGCCGTCAATCATTTGCGTTTGTTCAAATGCAAACACATTTGTTGCCATTACCAATACTGCCAAAAGAATTGCAAATATTTTTTTCATTTCGACCTCCTTTGATTGATTTTTTATTGATAATAAGTCATATTAGTCGGAGTTTAACATGTCGGAGGTCTTTATGAAAGATGAAAATGAAAAATTGCAATTTGTGAAAGAAAATATATTTTCAAAAATGGAAATTTTGGGTGAAGGGCTTGCGGCGAAACGTGCGGGCGTAATTGACGTACGCAAAGAAATGTGGCGTGAGGCGCGAATTGTTTTACGCGATTTTGACGATGTTGCAGATTTAACAATTTTCGCGGAAGAAGTAGCGCGTCACGAACGTCAGTACGTTGAAGCAAGCGAAGAAATAAAAAAACTCGCCAAAATGTCAGAGTCTCCTTATTTTGCGCGAATTGATTTTTGCGAGAACGGCGAATCCGAAATCGAGGAAATCTATATCGGGCGGCATTCGTTTTTTGACGATAAGGAGCGCATTTTTCATGTGTATGATTGGCGCGCGCCTATTTCAAGTTTGTACTACGACTACGGAACGGGTACGGCATCGTTTACCGTGCCGAACACCGGCACGGTAATTTCGGGCGAAATTTCGCTGAAACGGCAATATCAAATTGAAAAGGGCGAGCTGTTATATTTATTTGACAATGACATCGCAATCGAAGACGACATCCTTCGTTTCGAATTATCCAAAGCATCGGAAGCGCATATAAAAACGATTATAAATACGATTCAATCCGACCAAAACCGCGCGATTCGCTCCGAGGCGGGCGATGTTTTGGTTTACGGTCCCGCAGGCAGCGGAAAAACTTCCGTCGGCTTGCATCGACTGGCGTATTTGCTTTACCGCCACAGAAATTCGTTAAACTCGGCGAAAGTACGAATTTTTTCGCCGAGCCCGATTTTTTCTTCGTACATCGCCGGAATCATTCCCGAACTCGGCGAGGAGGATGTTCTTACGCTCGATTTTCACGCGCTGTTAAGCAAACGCGCGTTTTACGGGCAATACGAAATGATTGAACATTTAAATGAAAACGAAAATGATATTCGCAGCGCGTGGATTCAAAAAAAATTCTCGGCGGAATTTTTAAACGATTTGGAGAATTCAATTGCGTCGCTGTCGCCAACATTCGAAGACGTTATTTTTTATAAAGATGAAATCTGCGACGGCACACGCTTGCAAAGTCTCTACGAAGACCGCACCGCTTCGGGTACGCTAGCATTAAAAACGGAACGCGTTCTTTCATATGTAAACGGGTGCTACACGGATTATTTCAAATCTAATAAACGAAAAATCACCGAAATTTTTAATTCCGTTCACGACGACAATTTTTCCGACGGATTAATTCGCCAAAAATTCGAAGAAGAAAAAAATTTAGCAATAGCAGACATTCGTAACCGTTCGTTACCGCGTGCGTTTAAAATTTACGAAAAAATTCTGCGCAAAAAAGCAAAAGAATACAATCTCTCTTTCACCTTCGCACGTAATGCGTTGAATATGGAGAAATTTTTCTTTGAAGACGCTCTTATGCTTTTCTATATCAACCTCCTCACCGGACGCGTACCGGGCGAAAAAACCGTAAAACATATTCTAATCGACGAAGCGCAGGATTTAAGCATTCTGCATCATAAAGTCATTCGCAAATTATATCCCTCAAGTCATTTCACCGTTCT
>JAIRVD010000050.1 GCA_031254075.1 Clostridiales bacterium | reverse complement strand
ACGGCATTGCTCGGTTGCGGATTCGACCCGGGCGTAACGGGCGTTTTTTCCGCATACGCAATGAAGCACTATTTTGACGAAATCCACTATCTCGACATCTTGGACGCAAACGCGGGCGACCACGGATATCCGTTTGCAACGAATTTCAATCCCGAAATAAATATCCGCGAAGTAACGGCAAACGGACGTTACTGGGAAAACGGCGATTGGGTTGAAACAAAACCGATGGAAATAAAACGCGTATACGATTTTCCGAAAATCGGCGAAAAGGATATGTACCTTTTATATCACGAAGAACTCGAATCACTTGCACAAAATTTGCACGGAATCAAGCGAATCCGCTTCTTCATGACCTTTGGGCAAAGCTATCTCACGCATTTAAAATGCCTCGAAAATGTCGGAATGACTTCCATCGAACCAATCGAATTCGAAGGAAAACAAATCGTTCCGTTGCAATTTCTCAAAGCCGTTCTGCCCGACCCCGCCTCGCTTGGTCCGCGCACCGTCGGAAAAACAAATATCGGTTGTATTTTCACCGGAGTAAAAGACGGCAAACCCGTAAATTATTACGTTTACAATGTCTGCGACCACCAAGAATGCTACCGCGAAGTTGGCTCACAAGCCATTTCATACACAACAGGCGTACCCGCGATGATTGGCGCAATGCTCGTAATGAACGGCACTTGGCAAAAACCCGGCGTCTTCAACGTAGAAGAATTCGACCCTGACCCGTTCATGGACGCGCTTAACAAATGGGGACTGCCGTGGACGGAAAGCTTTGAACCTGTGTTAGTGCCGTGACCCTTGATAAACACAATGACTTCATTGCGGACTTGACCCGCAATCCCCTCCCCTCGCCCTGCTATATCGTGGACGAGGGGCTTTTAATTGAGAATTTAAAGACGCTTCGAAAGGTTGCGGATGCTTCCGGCTGCAAGGTTTTACTTGCGCAAAAGGCGTTTTCGATGTTCAGCTTTTACCCGTTAATTGCCGAATATCTTGACGGCACAACTTCAAGCGGTTTGCATGAAGCAATGCTTTCCCACGAATACATGGGAAAGGAAAACCATGTTTTTTCTGCCGCGTATTCTGATGAAGAATTCGTTGCGATTTTACCGATTTGCAGTCATATCGTTTTTAACTCATTTTCGCAATGGGACAGGTTCAGGGACGAAGCTCTCAAAAGCGGCAAAAGCCTCGGAATCCGCATCAATCCCGAATTTTCTACCCAAGAAGGCGAAATCTACAACCCCTGTGCCAAAGGTTCCCGCCTCGGCGTAACGCTCGAAAATTTCCGCTTTAACGAATTCGGCGAACGCGGCACGGGCTTGGACGGAATCCACTTCCACACACTGTGCCAACAAAATTCCGACGCTCTTAAAGCAACATTGCACGTAGTCGAAGAAAAATTCTCCGCATGTTTCGAAAAAATATCATGGCTAAACATGGGCGGCGGACACCACATCACCCGCAAAGACTACAACACAAAAGAATTAATCTCACTGATAAAATATTTTAAAAATAAATACAATCTCGAAGTCTACATCGAACCGGGCGAAGCCATAGCACTTAACGCCGGTTTTTTGATATGTACTGTCCTAGACATCATAAGCAACAACGGTGAAATCGCAATTCTTGACACATCCGCCGCCTGCCACATGCCCGACGTTCTCGAAATGCCCTACCGTCCGCAAATCATCGGCTCCGGCACCCCAAACGAAAAACCCCACAACTACACCCTGACCGGTCTAACCTGCTTGGCAGGCGACATAATAGAAAAATATTCCTTCGACAATCCTCTGAAAATCGGCGACAAACTAATCTTTGAAGACATGGCAATCTACTCAATGGTAAAAAACAACACCTTCAACGGAATAAACCTTCCCACAATAGCAAAACGCCGCAAATCCGGCAAAACCGAAATCGTGCAACGCTTTGGTTATAATGATTTTAAAGGGAGGCTTTCTTAAGACAGACCCAAAAAAACACTAAAAAATGCCGCACACGCGGCATTTTCTAATCAAAATTTGGGTCAAACTTTTTCAAAGACTTGCAGTAGTCAGAATCCTCAAGGTCTTACCTCTAATACACAATATTCACAATCTGCTCACTATAATGACTTACAATACCGTTGCGCAAATAATCGAGCAAATTATTCAGCATGGCGGCGGCTTCGCCTTTTGAAACGGCTTGGCGCGGATAAAGGAACCCGTTTTCATCGGGAGCGATAAGGTCGAGCATTAGGGCGACATTTACATCGCGGATTGCCCAGTCGGCGATATCGTTGCTGTCGGCGAACGGGCTGACGACGGTGGGGTTAAGCCCGAGGTTTGTGAGACCGAGTGCGCGAATCATGGTAACAATCATCTCTTGGCGAGAGATGGGATAATCGAAATAGAACATTCCGTCCGAGCGTCCGTAAGCGATTCCCGCGCGGTTAATGGCTTGAATGTAGGGATATTCCGGGCGGTTGGAATCGACGTCGTGGAAAAGCGTGAGCGCGACGGGTTGTTGTCCGCGTGCGGCGCGCGGCAGAACGACGGGTTCAATCGGCAATTTAATCGCGATTGCGAGCGCGGTTAGGAATTGACCGCGAGTGATTGCTTGGTTGGGTACATAATAACGCGGGTCGCCGGTTAGAATTTGCATGGCAAAAAGCCTGTGAATATCGTCTTCGGCGGGATGTCCGCGAAGGAAGGACAAATCGGGCGCAGGAAGCTGTTCGAACACATTAAATGATTCAATGGAATGCGTTCCGCTGTTCGGAACATCCCACATAGAGTTCGGTTTTACGAAAATATCGTAGCGAAGCCCCGCGAAGCTTTGATGCTGTTCGAGATAATTTCCTTCAAACGAAATAACGGTGGGTTGATTTTGCACGTATTGCAGTTCCTTATTTACGGTAACGCTCGGGCGAATTTGATATTGCAACGCCCATTCATCGTTAACGATTGAAACATTGGTACGGTGTGTTTCCGTTGCAGACCAAACCGTGGAAAAGCCGTAAAATTCTCCGACTTTATCAACAGTGGTGGTTCCGCCCGCACCGCCGCTATAAACAAGCCGTGCAGAAATATTGCCGCGATAAAAGCTGATTCCGGGCGTGCGGTCTTCTAAAATGGTGATTACAAACGAAGAACGCGCCGTATCAAGCGGAAAACGCTGTCCACCGACAGTAATGGTTTCCGTCCAACTGCTTTTGATTATTTCATAATAATAAATTACCTGAAAATTTTCCACGCGATACTGTACATTAAAAATCATTGTGCGTTCCAAACGCGAACCATCTTGCGCAGTCGCATTATAGCGATGCTCCACCGTATATG
>JAIRVD010000041.1 GCA_031254075.1 Clostridiales bacterium | reverse complement strand
TTCCAGCATCGACGAGCGCGTAGTTCTTGCCATGCCCGCCATCGCGCCGAAACCGATTGAAACTGCCGGAAGAATAACAGCGTTCCATGAACCCGCACCCGTCGTAGGAAACCAGCCTTTTCCCAGCGCGAAGTACAAAATTAAAAGCATCCCCAGCCAAAAAGTCGGCATAGAGACGCCTATAAGAGAAAAGAACATAGAAATATTATCGAACCACGAATTATGTTTTACCGCGGCGAGAACGCCCAGCGGAAACGCAAACAAAAGCGTAATCACCATCGCGCATAACGCAAGCGCAAGCGTATACGGAAATTTCGCCATAATCTCACCAAAAACGGGAGTTTGCGTGCGCCCGTACGAAGTTCCGAAATCACCCTGTACTATTTTAAACATATATCGAAAATATTGAATCAGCACAGGGTCATTAAGCCCGCGCTCCTCGCGCCAGTCGATATACGCCTGCGGTTCCGCCTCATCGCCGAGCGCAAGCCGCGCGGGGTCGCCCGGTGCCATATGCAAAATAATAAACACAACGAAAATAACACCCGCGATTACCGGAATCAGTGAAAGTAATCGCTTTAAAATGAATCTCCACACAGTTAACACTCCCCCGTGATTACTTTTTTGCAGATTCGTAAATCGCGTTTATTAATTTTTGTGTGATTAGCGCGTCGGTCGGTTCGGGAAAATTTTCGTTTGCGATATCATTGTAAAACGCTTCGATTTGTTTTATATGCGAAACGCCCCAATATGATTTTTTTCCGAATCGCTTCTGCGCTTCAATATCTGCGCCGGCGGTTTTTTTTGTTCCGTCGTTTAGAATGACCGTTGCGTCTTCGCCCAAAAGCTCCGCGCGTCCGTTTTCGCAAATCAATTCAATGCTCGCGGGCGCGTTGTACGGATGATATGTGTTTACGAAAAATGAAATTTTTATCTCGCCGTATGAAATAATTCCTTCCGCAACATCCTCGACCTCAATCGAAGGATGCGCACGGTTGGCAATGTTTGCGCACACATCGGTCGGATTTCCGAGAAAATTATTCACCATGTCAAATGTGTGAATCGACTGATTTATCAAAACGCCGCCGCCCTCGGTCGCCCATCTTCCGCGCCAGTCGCTTTTTGAATAATAACTCTCGCCGCGATTCCATGTAACGCGAATTGCGCCGCCGAGAACTTTTCCAAGCTCACCGCTTTCCAATGATTCCTTTATTAATAATGCGCCCGGACTGAAACGGTTTTGAAAAACAACTCCGAGCGCAACATTATTTTTTTTTGCAGTCGCAATCATTTCTTCCGCATCCGCAACATTCGTCGCCATCGGTTTCTCACACAAAATATGAAAACACTTCTCACTCGCCGCTATCGAAACAGGTGCGTGAAGATAATGCGGCAAACAAATATGTAACGCGTCAAACCCGCCCGCATCAAGCATCTCGCGAAAATCCGAAAACGCCGCGCAGCCGAATTCTTTCGTCTTTTCAAAATCCTTATCGCATACCGCCGCCACTTCAACGCCAATCGCTCTAAGCGAATCCACATGCATCGGCGATACACTGCCAAGCCCGATTATTCCCGCTCGCAATTTCATTCATCTCACCACCGGAAAGATTAACAGTTTGCAAAAACTGCGTCAAGAGTGGACACACAAACGTTCACGCCTGTTTTGTTCTAACACGGAAGAAAACACAACAGAAAAAAATATAAACAAGTGTGCGATAATCATGGATCACATCCATATTTTTATTCATTCGAGAATTGTTGCCGCAAGGTATTGCTAAAATCGTTCCCTTCATTGACAATGTTTTTGCGGATTCTCTCTTAATCTCTTTAATGTCCGAAAGCTGAGGTATGACCATATGAGTATACTTAACGGAGTGTGAGCAAACTGGAAAATCACAGAAACCTTGGGTGAGGGTTCGTTCGGCAAGGTGTACAAGGCAGTGTGGGACGAGCATGGGGTAACTACATACGCGGCAATCAAGGTTATTTCCATTCCTCAAAACGAATCGGAATTATCTTCATTGCGCTCGGAAGGCATGGACGATGATTCTGCAAAAACATATTTTCAAGGAATAGCGAATGACTTCATCACCGAAATAAAGCTGATGGAAACAATGAAAGGCACACCCAATATCGTAGGCGTTGAAGACTTTGCCGTACAGGAAAAAAAAGACGGCGTGGGCTTTAATATTTTCATAAGAATGGAGCTTTTATCAAGTTTCAATGACCATATAAGGAATCAAAAACTATCTGAAGCGGAAGTTATAAGGTTAGGCGAGGACATTTTAAGCGCGTTGGAATTATGCGCCCGCAAAAAAATAATACACCGCGATATAAAGCCGGAAAATATTTTTGTTTAAAGGTACTTACATTATATGGCTCCCGAAGTAGCGGCAGGTAAACCGTATGACGCAACGGTAGACCGCAAAGACGCAATAGATAAGCGGCTTAGCGGCGAACCGCTGCCGATACCCGTTGAAACAAGCGAAGCAATGGCGCAAGTAATATTAAAAGCCTGTGCGTTTAATCCGAAAGACCGTTATCAGTCGCCAAGTGAGTTTAAAGAAGCTTTGGCGGCGGTAAAAGCGGGCTTGCCCGTTACCGCTTTTGTACCGACAGCAGACAATACGTTTAACGAGCTAGTGTCGGCAGAGTCGGTGTCGTAGGCGGTGCCTACTTCGGCAGCCACGGTGGTGTTCGCCCCGCTTTGTGGCTGAATCTTGAATCCTAAATCTTTTAATCGGGTTAGATGCTTTTATGAATATTAGTAAAAAATAAACAGTGGCTTTAATTTTTCAAAACCACTGTAAAGCGTACCACAAACTGTCTTTTACTCGTCAAATAAATCGGAATGTGTTCCTGTGCCGGAGGCTGAAAGAACTAACGTATTTTCAAAGATTCGGTAAATGGGCAACCAATTCGGTTCAATGTGGCACTCCCGAAAATCTTTCATATTGCCTATAAGATGATGGTCTTGATATTTTTCGGGCATGGGTTTATCCGTTGCAAGAAGGTCGAGGATATTTACCAATTTTGACATATCTTTACCGCGCTTTTTCATTCGCTTGGTATCCCGTTTCATCTTGGCTGTGTATTTTATGGTGAGCATTTTAATCCTCCAACATAGACGCAACAGCTTCTTTTGCTGTTTCAAAAGGTCCGTATAAATTACGCCCCAATCGTGTATCTTCCATAGCTTCGCGCAATTCTGCATTAGGCTTTCTCACTGCGTTTCGCTTAATTGCAAATGGTATTCCGTCATGTTCAAGTGCAGCGGCAATAAACATTCTTACTGCCGTAGAAGTATCAAGCCCCAATGCGCCAAAGAGGGAATCTGCCGCAGATTTTGTATTGTCGTCCATGCGTATTTGAATAGTAGCCATTACTTTAACCTCCATTTGTAATGAGATGTAACAATATTTTAATACATGTCATTGCATTTGTCAATTTGCAAATTACCTTGCGGCAACAAAATCGAAGTCGTAAATCAAAAATCGAAATATACAAAAAACCCGAACCCATCCCCGACGATTCTTACATCGGGAAGGTTCGGATTATACGTTAGCTTTGCGGATAACAGGACTTGAACTTTCACCATGCGCGTCTGCCAATTCCGCCATATCAGCATAGCGAGCGGACGCATTAAATTCATATAATGTTAATATTAAACAAAAAACGCCGCACGGGAATTGAAATAATCAATAGCCCGAGCGGCGTTTTTGCGTAAAGAAATAAACCTGCTTTTAAGTTTTGTTTTGATTTTATGGTCATTCATAAATATGTCGGCACGAACGGAAGACGGCTTCCGAGAATTCTCATATTATGAATGCTTGGGATTTCATCAAGCCATACATGTCAAACGCCGCCGCGCACGTTAAATAATAGCAACATAAGCCAAGTGTACTATGGAATGAATCAATCCTGTAAAGCAAATGAGTTGGGTGGAAGAGAACTGAATGCAACGCTGACATTAGGAACCGGAGTGTACGCAGTGACGGTTTCTCTCGTTTGTCGTCATAGCCGGTGTAATGCGGTCGAAGGTGCAGCCAACCAATATACGAACATTATACACAATAAGAATATTATGTCAAGAACCAATTTTCGATTCCGCGTCTTACGCATACAGCAGTCTCGAAGTGTTGTTCGAGGGTGCAGTTCGGTTAATGGATATGCCGTCATTCCAAAAATTGATTCCCGCAAATCGCAACTTTGTTCCCATTGTCAAAGAATAATTGCTCCTATACAATGAATCTGTCGAAAAATAGGGATTTTTTAGGGGTGAATTCATGCCTGAGGATATAGTTTTATATTTAGTCGCGGCGATAATTGCGTTAATTATTGCGCTGTTTTTGCAGGGGATTAGGCAATCGAAGCGCAATGAAGAGCATTTTCGCAAGTTAAGAGAAGAAATTTTTTATCAGGTTGCGAGTGAGAACCGTTTTTTGCGTGAAGAACTTGAGGGTCGGCTTGACCGTTTGCGTGATAGTTTGATGCAAGTTTTTGAATCGGGGCGCGAATCGAATCGCAAGGCAATCGGAACGCTTTCGACGGAGATGAATGATGCGTTGCATCGTTTTCTGCGGCACACAACGGAAGGGCTTGACGGAATTCGCGCAAGCGTTGACGAAAAACTAATGGGCATTCAAATTTCCAATGAGAAAAAATTGGACGAAATGCGAATGGTTGTAAATGAAAAGCTTGAAAAAACACTTGAAAGCCGTTTGCAAAAATCATTTGAGACGGTCAGCGTTCAATTAGAAAGCGTAAACCGCGGACTTGGCGAAATGAAAACCGTTGCGCAGTCGGTAGGTTCGTTAAACCGCATTCTTGCGGGTAATAAATCACGCGGAATTCTCGGCGAAGTCCAACTCGGGCAAATTATCGAGGACATGCTTCCTTCGCAATTGTACGACAGGGAAGTTTCGACGAAGGTCGGTTCGTCGGGGCGTGTTGAGTACGCCGTGAAACTGCCGGGCGCGGAAGAAGGCTCGCATGTATATCTGCCCATCGACTCTAAATTTCCGCTCGAAACTTACGAGAAGCTTCTGGACTGCTATGAAGTCGGTGACCCGGAAGAAATTGACGTTGCGCGAAAGGCATTGTTTGCGCGCATCAAATCATTCGCGAAGGATATTCGCGACAAATACATATCACCGCCGGAAACCACTCACTTCGCCGTGATGTTTCTTCCGACGGAAGGTCTTTATGCCGAAATTGCACGCGAAGCGGCTTTCTTTGAAGCCCTTCGTTCCGACGGAATCATCATCACCGGACCGACAACTTTTTCCGCGATGCTGAACTCCTTGCAACTCGGTTTTAAAACGTTGCAAATCCAACGCGGCGCAGCCGACATCGAAAAAACTCTCGGCGCGGTAAAACGCGAATTCGGCAAATTCGAAGACGTTCTCAAAAAAGCCCATCAAAAAATCAACCAAGCCGGCGCAGAGCTCGAAAACCTCGTCGGTACACGCACAAACGCCATCAATCGCAGTCTTCGTGATGTTCAGATTTATACGGGTGAGGAGAATGTACTCGGCATTGATGATAATTTGCATGGAGAGTATTAATTTTATTCGTCTTGCGGAAGAAGATATTGATGAAAGAATTGCGAAAAAAATAAGTCATGAATGCGCGTTAAAATTTCTTGCGCTGCCGATTGGGATTGAGGGTGAACATCTGCGTGTTGCGATGAGCGACCCGCAGAATGCCGGAACGATTGCGCATTTGGCGGATATTACACAGCATTTTATTATTTCGCTTGCGGCGGAAGAAGAAGATTTGCGATTTTACATAAATAAAATATTCGGCGGGGAATCAATTGACACAATCGTGTCGAATTTTTTTGCCCGTTTAAAAGGAAGTGAGAAAAATAATGAGCTTTCGGATGCGATATTGGCGGAAATTTCGGATGCGCCGGCGGTGCGATTTATAAATTCACTGATTGAAGCGGGGGCATTGAACCGCGTCAGCGACATACATATTGAGCCGTTTGGGCGGCAGTTGCGCGCGCGTTATCGCGTGGACGGACAACTTATAACGTTCAGCAAGGTGGATGTTTCGCTGCTTTCAAATGTTATTTCACGTTTAAAAATTATGGGCGGCTTGGATATTTCCGAAAAACGTTTACCGCAGGACGGTTCGTTTTCGCTCGAACTTCCGGCGGGAAAGGAACCGGAAAAAATTGATTTTCGGCTGAGTACATTGCCGACATCAACCGGCGAAAAGGCGGTAATTCGCCTTTTGTACGGGCAAAAAACACGGCTGAAAAAGGAAGAACTCGGCTTCTACGCGGATGACCTTGCGCATTTGACGGAACTCTTCACGCATCCGTACGGCGCGATTTTTATGACCGGACCAACCGGAAGCGGCAAATCAACCACGCTGAATTGCTTTCTTGAAGAACTGAATCGCGAGACAATAAACATCGTAACAGTCGAAGACCCCGTGGAAAATCCGATTTTGGGCGTAAGTCATGTGAACGCGAGTACCGGGCTTAATTTCGCGGACGCACTGCGGCATATTCTGCGGCAAGACCCCGATATAATTATGATTGGCGAAATTCGCGACGAAGAAACCGCACGAATCGCAATTCAGGCGGCAATCACGGGGCATGTTGTGCTGAGTACGTTGCACACAAACGACGCCGCAGGTGTAATCGAGCGGCTTGCCGACATGGGAATCGAATTATACCTTGTCGCCGCCGCGCTTAACGGCGTAATTTCACAACGGCTCGTTCGCCG
>JAIRVD010000022.1 GCA_031254075.1 Clostridiales bacterium | reverse complement strand
TGTTGTGAATAATGCGTGTTTCTTCCTGTTCGGTGACGCGGGTGTTGAAGGTCAGGAGGAAACGAACTTCGGTTTCGCGCGGAGAAAGCATGTTGAAGGTTACGTGGTCGATTGAGATGGAAACATCGACGTACATTGACGGGTCTGCGCCCTTTGCTTCGATGACTTGGCGATAGGGGATTACGGTGCGGTAGGATGCGAGCGGCGTTGTATCGGATTCGGCGACGTAAAGAATGTCGGTGTTGATTGCGCCTTCGACGATGATTTTGTCTTCGATTATTTTTACGTCGTCGATTTGGGCGTTTCCTTTTACGCGGAAAACCTGCAACATATCGGGAACATTTGCTCCGAGCGCGACGATTTCTTTAACGGGCGTCTGGTTGCGATTTAGACAAACGAGACGCGGATAACGAACGGATGTTTTCGCGAGTGTGAGCTGCGTGTTGATGATGTAGGCGTCTTCGAGGATTGGGAAGGTTTCGGTGCTGTAGACTTTCATTTCGACGCCTACGGTGATTTCGACATCGAGAACTCTGTCCTCGCCGTCGTCGTCGGAACGAACGGTGATGTGATGGTCAAGAATTTGCAACGCGACATCGGCGAACATGTCGTCGCGCGCGCCGGATATGTCAACCGGACCGTTGAACGGCAATTCACTTTCGATGAATTCTATTAACGAATCGTCGCTGTCGGCACGGTAGAGCGTCGTCAGTGAAATTTCGCCCGAAATATTCACGCGTCCGTTTGATATTCGCGCTTCTTGATTCGTTATTCCCGCCGAAACTTGCAGAACTTCACGGATATTCGGCTTGTTCGCGGGCAGCGCGACTTGTTCCTTTACGGTGAAGCGGTCAATCATATTTTCGATTGTGCGGTTTAAACTGAAATTCGATTTCATCAATTGATTTTCGGGCACGTCGTTAATATGTACAACCATTTCGTGAGCGTCACTGCGCTCTGCCGAAATTGAAACATTAACTATCGCGCGATAATTTACCTTGCGGTCGTTTACAACGCGGTAGTCTATGTTGGCGATGCTCGCCTTTGCCCGTACCCACATATCCTTAGTAACGCCGTCCAAATTGACAAAATCATCCAGCGGACGGCTCAGGCTTATTGCGTGAACGGATTTATCCGCCGACTTTGCCGCATACAGCACGGATAAAGTCAGTCGTCCTATGTAGTTTACTCTGTCCGCACCCGCGTCGGTGCGGTCGATTAACACCTGTTCTTCCGTTTGAAGCAAAAGCGCCATGTCGGGCTTCGTGTCCGGCACGATTAAATCGCCCTCAAGCATAACCTGCACATTCTCGCTGCCGACGGATTGGTCAAGAAAAACCTTCTCTCTTACTAATTCAGCCATAATAAAAAAACCTCCATTCAGATTGCCTTTACGACAATGTATGCTGGAGGTTTTGTCTTTATTCCTAAATTTATTTCAAACGCCTAATCACACAAGGTAATCTCAACGGCGTTGGTTAATACATCGGTATAACTGAAGGATAATTTACGAGAGGGGTCGGGGCCTTCGCTCAGTTGCACGGTGAAAATACTGGGATATACATTAGAAATAACTCCCTTGCTAATCACCGACTTATGCCGCCCTTTGTTTGTTTCAAGCCTTACCTTGCTCCCGATATTTCTCTGGATATCGTTCCTTACATGGAATACATCGGTTCTGTCAAACAAGTGCTTCACCTCTCCTAATTTAAATTTGGTCGTTCTCTGACGAACACCCCCCCCTTTCAATACAGAGCGGTTTTTGCTCTGCTTCGAAGTCATAGTAAGTCATTATACACGCGGTTTGTTAATAAGTCAAATTGTGGGAAATACTCCTACGAATCAGTTTCGGGAGAATCGGGAGGAGAAGGCTCGGGTGTTGGTGCCGGTGTCGGTTCGGGCGTCGGTTCCGGCGTTTGACCCGGTGTCGGTGTCGGTGTCGTTGCCGGTGACGGCGTAGATGTCAGCGACGGGGTCGGCGTAGACGATATTGATGTTCCGAATTTTTGGGTAACATAATATACATGATGTGTGTGTTGCCTCTGCGCAAACCCTACACCCGTGTGCGTATAAATATCACTCAATACATTAAAACGATATTCCTCCGAATCCATCATTCTTTCAACTACCGCTTCGGGCGTTCTGCGTCCGCCGATTATGTTTTGGTTAATATTTCTCAAATTATCCGCACCTGCCATATGCGCTCTTAATCCGGGATATGAACCGTCCGAACCCAAATGGCTGAGTTCATCGTGGTCTGCCATGTCTTGGCTGTGCGCACGCGCGGCGGCGGCAAGATTACTGTCCCATGTAAGTGCCGACAAACCATGCAATCTTCTTTGTTCATTAACAAGTTCAAAAACTCTGCGCTCAAATTGAGAAACATTTATCGGCGTCGGAGACGGGGATGGCGTTGGTGTCGGTCTCGGTTCAGAAGTCGGTCTCGGCGTTGGAGTCGGGCTTGGTTCAGAAGTCGCCATCGGTTCAGGTTCCGGCGTTTGCTCGGGAATTATTTCTTCTTCTTCGGCATTCCATATTATTGTAATTGATTGCGCTTGACTGTCCCATTCCAATGAATATCCGACGCTTTCCAATACTGCGCGCAAAGGCAGCATTGTTCTGCCGCCGATAATCTGCGCGGGAACATCCAAATCATGGGTATCGCCGTTGGCGTAAAATGTTCTGCTGTTAATCGTAATTATTATCACAGCATCATGTCTTAATAATTTTACTTGCCTGGTTTCACTCAGCCATTCAACCGCAAAACCCATTTGCTCGAATACTCCGCGAATGGGCACAAGAGTTCTTCCGTTTATGATAACAGGCTCTTGGTCGATAAATTCAACACACTCCCCGTCAACATAAACGCTGATAACCGAATTCGCATACATCGGCAGTGCGACATATAATGCCGCCGCAAATAAAACTACAGCTATCGCCGAAAATTTTTTCATGAAACAAAACCTCCGGGTAAAATTTTTCTTTTTATGATTTCGACATTCATAGTATACCACGAATTGTTTATTATACCAGAACGCGAAACATCTTCTTCATCTGTCCACGGCAAATGTTTTATGCGTTCGTTATAAATAAAAAGTCACAAACAGGTATCAACTTGTCAAGCATAACAATTTTTAATATAATTTCAGTCGAAAAAGGAGGTTTTTATCATGACAGAAATAAAAAAAGAAAGTGGCGGCGCAGTTCGCATTGCGGATGAAGTTTTAATGGTGATTGCGGGAACCGCCGCAATGGAAGCGGAAGGCGTTTTGCGTCTCGGTTGGATGTCGGGCGGCAAGGCAACACGCAAACAGATTGCAAAATGCACGGGCGTGGTTGTAAAAAATAAAATTGTAACGATAAAACTTTCGATAGCGGTGCGTTTCGGCGCGAAGATTCACGAGGTATGCGAGGATGTTCAAAAGCGCGTGAAGGCAGCCGTCGAAACAATGACAGGGCTTACAGTTGCTGAAGTAAATATAACGGTTACGGCGATTGTCGGCGAAAAGCCGAGAAGCAAAGAAAAGCCAAAGGCATGAGCCGCAGAACGGCGCGCCGTCACGCGTTTCACTTGGTATATTGTTTGCCGTTTTGCGGCACGGCAAGCGCGGAAAAACTGGCAAAGATAAAGGCGGCGTACTACCAATTTCTTGACGAGGGCGATTTTGAAGCCTACGGTTTTGAAAATTTTTCACGCCCCAAGGGACGCGACGCGGAGTACATTGACCGCGCTTTTTGGGGTGTTTCGGAACGATGCGGCGAGCTTGACAAGGTTATCGAAAATTTTTTACGCGAATGGACAATTGACAGATTGAACAAAGTTGACCTTGCGTTGATGCGTCTTTCGATTTATGAAATGCTTTGCGAAAAAGATGTTCCCCCGGGCGTTGCCGTGAACGAAGCCGTTGAACTTGCGAAAGAATACGGCGCGGATGAATCCCCGGCGTTTATAAACGGTGTTCTCGGAAATGTCGCACGCGAAATAAAGAGCGAACTATGACGGCGCGAACGGTTTTTTCCGTAACACAGGTTAATCGCTATGTAAAAAAAATGCTCGATTCCGACGCGCTGCTTGCGGGGCTTTTTGTTGAGGGCGAGCTTTCTAATTTTAACGCGCATTCTTCGGGGCATTTGTATTTCACGCTAAAAGATGAAAACGCGGCAATCGGCGGCGTTATGTTTAAAGGAAGCGCGGAGAGTTTAAAATTCGTTCCGAAAAGCGGAATGAAGGTAATCGCGTTCGGGCATTTGGGTTTATACGAAAAAACAGGGCAGTATCAGTTGTACGTTGAATTCCTTGAGCCCGCCGGAATCGGAGGTTTGCAGCTTGCATTTTCGCAGTTGAAAGAAAAGCTCGAAGCGGCAGGGCTTTTTGACGCTTCGCGCAAAAAAGACATTCCGCGTTTCGCGAAAAGCGTTGCGGTAATTACAAGCCCGACAGGCGCGGCTGTTCGGGATATCATAAAAATTATCCGCGAACGTAATGCCGCGGCGAAAATAATTATTTCGCCCGCGATTGTACAGGGTGAATATGCGGCGGCGGATATTATCCGCGCAATTCGCGAAGTAAATGAATTCGGCGAGGCAGATGTTATTGTTCTCGGGCGCGGCGGCGGTTCTGCCGAGGATTTATGGGCTTTCAATGACGAAAATTTGGCATACGCGGTCAGTGCTTCAAAAATTCCGGTTATTTCCGCAGTCGGACATGAAACGGATTTTACGATTACCGATTTCGTCGCGGATTTACGTGCGCCTACGCCGACAGCGGCGGCACAAATCGCCGTTTTCGACCGCGCACAAATGCTCGAAGAAATTTGTCGGCTTTTGGATATACTTACGCAGGGGTTTTTATTCAGCTTTGAAGCTCGTTCGGGCGCGGTTAAATCGTTTACGGAAAAATTATCGCGCCTTACCGACGAACGCCTGGTTCGCGAGCGGCAAAATTTAGCGCAGTCGGAAATTCTTTTGGAAAAAGTTTCGCCATATACAATTTTCAAACGCGGTTTTGCAATTACGAAAATCGAAGATAAATTAATCACGAGCGTAAAAAATTTATCACCGGGACAAAATATAGAAATAACTTGGGCAGATGGAGAAGCAAATGCAAAAATCGAAAAAATTAAAATTCGAAAATAAATTAGAGCGCCTCAGAGAAATTGTTTCAATAGTCGAAGACATTGATACGCCGCTCGACGAAGCGATTTCGCTGTACAAAGAAGGAATCGCCGTTGCAAAAGAATGCGGAGAGGCTTTGCGCGGCTACGAAGAACAGGTTTTATTGTTGAAAAAAACCGCAGATGAATTTGTGCTTGAACCATTCGACGGTGTGTCATGAACGGCGCGCTTATTGATATAATAACGAATCGCCATTTGGTTACGGGCTTTGTTGCGTTGGCTCTGGCGCAGATATTGAAAATTTTTTTCGATTATTGGCGCACAAAATCTTGGTCGGGCGCAATGCTTACAAGCACGGGCGGAATGCCGAGTTCGCATAGTTCACTTGTTGTTTCACTGATGATTTCGATTGGAATTTACGAGGGCTTTCATACGCCGATTTTTGCGGTTGCCGCAGCGTTCGCGCTTGTGGTAATGCACGATGCGACGGGAATTCGGCGTGCGGCGGGTCAGCAAGCCGAAGCAATTAATTTTTTATTTTCAAAACTGGAAAAACAAGGAATCAAACTCGACAGAAAATTAAAGGAATTACTCGGGCATCGTCCGCTCGAGGTTTTCGCGGGCGCGATTTTAGGCGTTGCTGTTGCATTGGCGGCGTATTGGTTATTCCCGAAAATGTAAACAAGGGGCTGTTCACTTTGCGCGGAACAAAAGCGTTAAAACGAATGAACGCTGCGGCGTTGCAGATTCTTGCCGATGAGATTAGGGAATTTTTGGTTGAAAGCATAAGCGAGTCGGGCGGACATTTGGCCTCTAATTTGGGTATCGTGGAGCTTACTTTGGCGTTGCACACGGTGTTTACGACGCCGAAGGATAAAATTGTGTGGGATGTCGGGCATCAGGCATATGTACATAAAATATTGACGGGGCGCAGGGGGCATTTTGGTTCACTGCGAAAAATGGGCGGGTTAAGCGGATTTCCTAAGCCGTGCGAAAGCGAACATGACGCGTTCGGAACGGGGCATTCGTCTACGGCGATTTCTGCGGCTTTGGGGCTTGCGGCTGCGCGGGATTTGAGGGATGCAACGGAAAAAAAAGATTTAAAGCGCGAAAAACGCGAAACGGTGATTGCGGTTGTTGGTGATGGTTCAATGACGGGCGGGCTTGCTTACGAGGGGCTGAATAACGCGGGTCACGCAAATACTGATTTATTGGTTGTTTTAAATGATAATCAAATGTCAATCAGTAAAAATGTCGGGGCGGTTTCTCGGCATTTGAATTCGTTGCGCACAGCGAATGCTTATTTGGGCGCGAAGGAGGATGTTCATTTTATTTTGGACAAATTGCCGGTGATTGGCGCACCGATTACGAGAGGGATTGAATCCGCAAAGGGTTTGTTAAAGTATGCCATTTTGCCGGGTGTTTTTTTTGAGGAAATGGGTTTTAGATATATCGGACCTGTGGACGGGCATGATATTTCCGCGTTGCTGGCGGTGCTGCGGCAAGTGCGGAAAATTAAAGGACCTGTGCTTTTGCATGTGCTTACTACCAAGGGTAAGGGTTATACGAACGCGGAAAAATCTCCGTGGTCTTATCACGGTGTCGGAAAGTTTTGCACCAAAACGGGAGAACATGCGGTGAGTTCTTCCGCTCCGACTTATACGGATATTTTTTCCAAGCATCTTTGCAGAAAAGCGGCGAGGGATTCGCGCATTGTTGCGATTACGGCGGCAATGCCCGACGGAACGGGGCTTTACAAATTCAAGGAGAGATTCAAACAGCGGTTTTTCGATGTCGGAATTGCGGAAAGTCATGCGGTCACATTTGCGGCGGGGCTTGCCGCAGGCGGAATGAAGCCCGTTTTTGCGGTGTACTCGTCGTTTTTACAAAGAGCGTATGACCAGATTATTCACGATGTCGCGATTCAGAATTTGCCCGTTATTTTCGCGATTGACCACGCCGGCGCCGTTGCGGGCGACGGCGAAACGCATCAGGGAATTTATGATATCGCATTTCTTTCGCATATTCCGAATATGACAATTCTCGCGCCGTCGGACGGCGAAGAGTTAAGGCAAATGCTCGACTTCGCGCTGGCTCATGACGGTCCGGTCGCGATTCGTTATCCGAAGGAAGTTGCGCCGGAAGAAAGTTCCGACGAAACAAAAATTGAAATATTACGTTCCAATATCTTGCAAGAAGGGAAAAAAATCGCTATTGTATCAGTTGGAGTTATGCGCGAAACCGCACGCGAGGTTGTGCGAATGCTGTCACATGATAAATTTTCTCCGGCGTTGTTCAACGCGCGCAGTGTTAAACCGATTTGCACGGATTTAATAAAAAATCTCACAGCGTATAAATATGTATTTACGATAGAAGACGGAGTAAGGCTCGGCGGCTTCGGTGAACGGCTTGCCCGTCAAATCGGCGATAATTTTTGCCACGCGTTTGCGTTCGGCGATATATTTCCCGAAACGGGAACACGAAATGAATTGTTTGCGCGTTACAATTTAAACGCGGAAAGCATATATAAAAAAATAATTGAGGAGATTTCTAATGGAAAACAAAAAAACCCGTAAACAAAAAAATCTTGAAATTGAACGCAGTAAAAGGAAAAAGCAAAAAATTTTTACGGCGGTTTTGGCGGGCTGTATAGCCGCGCTGGTGTTCGTACTCGGTTATACCGTTTGGGATATTCAAGACCGCAGAAATATTATGACATTCCAAGGGACAAGCATTGCAACCGGCGATTTCCGTTATTTCTACGACTTTATGGAGAGCGGACGCAACGAGGCGATGAGAGAATTGCAAAAGACGCTCGTTGTTCTTGAGCATGGAGTGCAAAACGGCATTGAGCTTACAAGTGACGAGCTTTCGGATGCTTCGCAAAACGCCGCTGATATGCGTGATTTCATGAGCCAAATGGGAATGAATTATATTTCGGAAAGACGAATCGCGGAATTTTCTTCTGTTGAAAACGTAGCCAACCGTTTGATGGATATGTTTGTTCCCGAGCTGGAAATCGTGGCGGACGAAGAAGCAATGGAAGCGTTCATTGAAGAAAACATGGAAGATATTATGGCAGGCTCGAATGACATGAATTTAAAATACATTGCTTCGGCAACGTATAACGACGTTTACGACGCGTTTTCCACATTGAGGAATAGCGGCGAGACTTTTGACGAATTAATTGAAGAATTTCATATTTTCTACGACCCCGAAGTCGGCATTGAAACGATTGAATTATGGGAATTCCTTGAAACCGTCACACAGTGGCAGCATTACGGCGAGCTTCTGGCGCTGGAAGAACCGGGCGATTTTACAGAGGTTTTAGAGCTTGACGGAATGTATTTTATCGCGCAATTGCACGAACTTGCTTTTAGTCAAGAAAGATTTGAGGAGAATGTAGAATACATGCGTTCCATGTATTCAGGCAATCTTGAGACGGAAGAATTAAATCGCCGCCAAGAGGTATTTTCCGAAATGATTGACGAATGGATTAACGAAGCGAATTTTATAATTAACAACCGCGCATTTAATCGTTTTGAAACGGAATGAATACCGACGCAATAAAAATTATTGCACATGAAAGCAAAGACCCCGACTTGGAATTCGCAAATGAAGTGAAGGCGTTTTTTAGCGGAAAGGGAGTTGAATCGGAAATCGTTGCGCGGGGTGAGGAATGTGCTTCTTCGCGGGTCTGTGT
>JAIRVD010000351.1 GCA_031254075.1 Clostridiales bacterium | reverse complement strand
CGGACACGGAAGCAGTTCGTGCCCGTACAGCAGCGACGGCGCGGAAGCGGCTGTTCAGGTTGCCGCGGAAATTCTGGCAGAGATGTTGCATGATGACATTCGCAAAGACGATAATCGTTTACAGCGTCAAATCGAAGCCGGCTGGAAGGATGCCGTCGAAAAACTTCACACCGCAAAAGAAAGAGAAGAACCTTTCGAATATATTTTATACGGCACAACCTTGATTGCCGTTGCGGCTTCGGATAAATTTATTTTCGCGCTTCAAATCGGCGACGGAAATATTTTAATGATGAACGGCTCAAAAGCCGAACCCGTGTTAGCCATTGAAGAAAGCGTCGGCGAAGATACCGAATCGTTATGTTTGAATAACGCGTGGACATTTGTCCGTACGCAGATTATTCCGTGGGATGATAAAAGCGGCGCGGAAATGTTTTTGCTTTCGACAGACGGATACGCAAACAGTTTTTCCGATTCATCAGGCTTCATCAAGGCGGGTGAGGATTTTTACAAACTATGGAAGAACGAAGGTCTTTCCTATATAGATGAAAACTTGGAAGGCTGGCTTCGCCGTTCTTCGGATAAGGGCAGCGGCGATGATATCGCAATCGCATTGTTGGCATTTAAAAAGGAGGCGAAATAATGACAAAAACTTTTGTTGCGCATACATATGAAATGAATGATACTGAGCTTGCGGTTTCGCAAATTAAAGAACAGTTGAAATTGAATGAAAATCTTTTGCAAAACTCAATCGGCGTTGTATCATGCCACCACGAATTTGTTCTTTCAGGCGTGACAAAGGCTGTCGGCGAGGCGCTTCCGTTTGACGTAATCGGAGCGGTTTCGACGGCGCAGTCTGATGGCGAAAACGCCGACGCTAAACTTTTTACAATTATGCTGATTACAAGCGACACGGTTGATTTCGTAAATGTAGTCACAACTTCGCTCGAAAAAAATCCCGATAAGGCCATCACCGAGTGTTATAAAGAAGCCGCAATCGGAAGATATGGCAGACCGAGCCTTATTCTTACTTATGCGCCGTTTATTATACAAAACTCTGTAGACGACTATGTCGCGTCTCTTTCGAAGGCGTCATACGGTGCGCCTTTATTCGGAACCGTTGCGATGGGCGATATTTCCGATTTTGCGCATTTCTACACAATTTTTAACGGCGAACATTATCCGGACAAAATTGTTATGTCGCTGTTCTTCGGAAGCGTCAGACCAAAATTCTATATCGCGAATATTTCCATTGATAATCTTGTCGGCGACGGCGCGAAAATTTCCAAAAGCAGAGGTCCCGTTATTATGGAAATCAATGAACGTCCGGTTTTCGAGTTTTTACAGGAAAGGGATTTTATCAACGAAAACGGTACAATGGTTTCAATGGATTCCTATCCGTTTTTCGTGGATTACCACGACAATACTCCAATGGTCGCGAGAACAATTCACAATCTTACGCCCGAACGCTTTATCATGTGCGGAGGAACCATTCCCGAAAATTCCACGATTTTTGTCGCCACAAACGAAAAAGACGATATGCTGAAAACAACCGGAAGTGCATTGGAAAGCATTGTTGCCGACGCAGAAAATGCTTGCGGACTCATAATCTATTCCTGTCTGTCTCGCTTTTTGGCAATGGGTGAAACTCCGTTTGATGAAATGCAGCTCGTTAATTCAAAAATTAACGGAAAATTCCCGATGCTTATGGCAACCGCAGGCGGCGAAATTTGCCAAACCACCACTCTTAATGAAAAATCAATCAATCGCTTTCACAATAATACTTTTATTGCTTGCTTGTTTTAAGTTTGGAATTAATTTGTCATTATAAAAATCACCTCGGAATGCAAACTACTTCCGAGGTGATTTTTTTTGAGAAAATTTATATTTTTGATTTTTGTTTTGCTTTCGTGCGTAACCGTTTACGCGGGCGAGAGCTGGGGGGTTTATTTTCCGAAAAACGGAGGAAGACCCGAAACCAACGCGACTGCGGAACATTTAGCGCAGTTTGATACGTATTTCGTGGGAAATGAGAACGAAAAGGTTCTATATATGACCTTTGACGCGGGCTATGACAACGGTTATACCGCGAGGATTTTGGATACGTTAAAAAAGCACGAGGTTCGTGCCGCGTTTTTTCTTGTCGGGACATATATTCGCGATTATCCCGAACTCACAAAACGCATGGTGGATGAGGGGCATATCGTTGCAAATCACACAATGTCCCATCCCGATATGAGCAAAATCTCCGACTTCGATTCGTTCGCGAAAGAACTTTCACGCGTTGAAGAACTTTACAAAGAGTTAATCGGCAAAGACATTCCGAAATTCTACCGTCCGCCGCGCGGAATCTACAGCGAAACAAATCTAAAACACGCAAAACAATTAGGCTACACCACAGTTTTTTGGACTACCGCTTACAAAGATTGGGAAGTCAACAACCAGCCCTCCAAAGAAGAGGCCTTTTCAAAACTTATGCCGCGCACCCATCCCGGCTCGGTAATTCTTCTTCATAACGTGTCAAAAACAAATGCCGATATCATGGACGAACTTCTCACACGCTACAAAGAACTCGGTTATACCTTCAAAGACATTTATCATTTAACAGGAAAATAAAGTCAGGCAAATATCCAGCCCGGCAGCCAGCGTAATTTTTCGATATATTCGGTGCTTACGGGCATTCCCGAAATTACGGGGTAAAACATGATAAACAGCGCGAGTACAACTGCGACGTATACAAAGCAGATGTAGTCGCGTTTTATATATTGCTTGAAAAACAGCGCGATTAGCAATACGACAAACGGTACGCTCGGGAAATAATGATATATAAACGTAAGCCGTGTGACGAAAACCCACGGCAAAAAGTTTGCGGCGTATGCGATTAAAAGAAAAACAGTGTCGTATTCATTGCGGCGTTTTTTCGCAAGCGAATAAATCGCAAAGCCCGTTACGAAAATTCCGAGCCACCAAACAGCGGGGCTTCCGAGCGAACTCATTCCTTGGCGCATGGTGTCGGATATAATTGTTTGATACTGCCAAAGCGGCATAATAATCAGCGGCCACGACCACCAATGCGACGCAAACGAGTGTTCCGCAACAAGCTCGGAATGATAGCTGAACATACTCTCTTGATTATTCCGAATGATTGTGAGCAAACCTTCACCTGAATCAACGGAATTCGCAAACGGAACATATGAAAGAGCGTAAATTACAAGCGGAATCGCAATAAAGATTCCGAAGCACGCGAAGAATGTGTAAATTGCCTGTGATTTATTCCGAAAATAAAGTTTGTAAAGCGCGGGGAAGAATAAAATCGGCAAACCTATTGCGCCGTAGACGCCCTGCCACTTTGATGCGATTGCAAGCCCCATCGCAACGCCGCAAAGCGTAAGCAACCCAAGCGAGCGTCCGAATGAATTCTTTTCGATTCCGTTAATGTAGCAATACATTAGAAAATACATTGCAATCACGAAAAACGTAACAAAGGTATCAATCGTCGCAAGCCGCGTATGCGAAAAAAGCATAAAATCAAACGCAAAAATAAACGCCGCGAATAACGCGTAGTTATTCGATTTCAAAAGCCTTCGCGCAAACGCGTAAATCAACGGAATCATAAAAATTCCAAACAGCGTACCGGGCAACCGCCAAACAAACGGAGCCATTCCGAAAATTTTTACAAATCCCGCAATAATAACTTTTCCGAGAGGCGGGTGCGTCGTTTCGTACGGATACAATCCATGCGCAAATTCATATGCCGTTCGCGGATGGTAGATTTCATCAAAATATGTGCTGTTCATAAAATATCTGCGTTCGGGAACAAGATGCTGTTCGTCGGTTAAGTTTTCCGCGTTCGTCGTCACGATTGGGATAACCTCACCGCTTGAATCGAGAAACGCCGCTTCCTGCAAACGAAGCCCACGATGCGGTTCAATTTTTATATACCTTGCGGAAATATTCAAATCCGTAAAATGCCACGCGAAAACATCTCCGCTCGTAAACGAACGCACATGCTCCCATCCCTGTCCGTCGGAAGAATACAATTCAAAACTGACATCATGACGCGCCTCATTAAAATACACAAACTGAGAAACACGCGTCGCTCTGCCGAAATCAATTTCAATCGCGTTGCCTGCGTCAACCCAAGTAGTTTGCGGCGAACGAAAATCACCGAGATTCACAAACGCAATTATGCTGTAAGCGGCGATTAAAATTCCGATGAAAGCATAATCGAGTTTTCTCATAGGCGGCGGATATTTTAAACTGTCTTCTTCTTTGGAAAGCGTATAGGATTTTGTTGCGATTAAGTTGCGCACTAAAACGATAATCACCGTGACGGCAAGAAAAACCATTACATAAGGCACAACCAATATCGACGACTTCGCAAGCGCGTCCCAATCATATCCGGAGTTCGCCCAGCGTAAAACCTCAATGCAGTTTACAAAGAACACAGCCGAAACCGACCAGTATAAAATAAATTCTTTTCGCTCGCGGTTTTCGACGTAATATATCAGAAGAAAAAGAATCCCCGGGAATAAATATCGCTCATGCATTTTTACCGAAAACGCGAAAATTACAATAAAAAGCGCGGCAACGATTAGATAAAAATGTTTTCCGCCGTGCCGCGTTTTATTAATGTGCAAGGCGTAAAGTGAGCATATGATTATCGTAAGCACAATAATTACGCCCCATGTTGATACGCTGATGCCCATAAACTGTGAATCCAGCGCACCCCAATTACCTGCCGCAAGCGTCCAAAAATTAAACGCATTTACTGTGGCATAATCATACATTCTGACGCCCGACCACAATTGGTTCATCGTTGCCGTAAGCCCAAACGGTAACGAAACAATAATCATCGCAAGCATTCCCGCGCCGATGCTGTACGCGGGATAAATTGCGGATTTAACATCGAATTTTTTCTCCTGCAAAAATTCATATGCAGAATACAAATAAACAGGCGCGATAAAAAGCGACTGCGGTTTAGTCAAAATCGCAATGCCGAATAAAATATAAGCGGGAAGCAATTTCTGCTTCCGAACAAAAACCAGCGACACAAGAAGCATTAAAACATAAACCGATTCGACTTGCCCCCAGACGCCGGAAATTAAAAAAATCGCGGGATTAAAAAGCCACGCGGCAGAACAAAACAGCGCAAACCATTCCGAATCCTTTTTTTCCTTCGCGATTTTGTAAATTACAAATCCGATTCCGAGGTCGCATAAAATTGCGGGCAAAAACGTAATAAATCTGTAAACCGGGTTGGTGACAATTTCCCACTCGACGCCGAAAACCGCTTGCACACCGGCTCTGATTGCACCAATCAAATACAAAACATACATGTAAACGGGAGGATAATCTGAAAACATATCCGACTCAAAAAAATCGGAAAAACCATTTTCAAAAAGCCAATTCCCCCAAAACTGAAAAGTATTTATGTCATTATCAAACGCGGAGTCTGAACGAAAAGCAAAAAAGCGGATTAAAAAACCCGCTAAGAGAACCAACCATATTGCATATAAAAAATAAGAACGCTTTCTATAATGTGTTTTTTTCATTGAAGATTCTCCTTTACCTTTTGCAATCCAATTTCAAGGCGGCGCAAGGAGTCTTCTTTGCCTCAAATTTCGCTTATTTCGGTCGCTCCGCACGGCGTTGTCGGCTTGCCTGAAAGCGCGGTGCGTACGCTCCATAAAATTTGCCCCTTCGCAAGACCGTTGCTTTGGGCGATTTCATTGACAGCGGCGAACAGCGCGTCATTTTTCCATTCTTCGTGTTTCGTCAAGCCTTCTATTGCGGCTTCCAACGCCGTCTTCGCAATTTCCGTGTTTGTTTTCATTTTCTTATGAGTGTACAACTCAATATCATATTCGGACAATTCATCAAAAAAATCCACAAGCTCCGCGCAATCTTTTACAATTGTTACACGTGATTGCGTCATTTTCGCCAATGCGGAATAATCCGCGTTTTTTACGACTTTTTTCAAATATGGAAGAGCCATTTCATAATATATTTCCGGCGGCAATGCCTTAATATGTTCGCCGTTCACCCATCTTAATTTTGCCATATCAAAAGTTGACGGCGATTTGCTTATGTTTTTCGGCTCGAAAATTCTTTCAAGGTCGGCAAGCAAAAAAATTTCCGAATTATCGGAAGGACTCCAACCAAGCAGGGCGGCATAATTAATAATTGCCTGCGGAAGAAATTCTTCCATAAGTTGCGGAATCGACGCGTCGCCGTTGCGCTTGGAAATTTTCTGTCCTTGCTCATTTTGTAAAAGCGGCAGATGAACGAAAACCGGAACATCCCAATCGAACGCCTCATAAAGCAATTTATATTTTGGCGTAGAAGTCAAATATTCACTGCCTCGTACAACATGTGTTATTTTCATTGCATGGTCGTCAACTACATTTGCGAAATTATAAGTCGGCATTCCGTCAGATTTGATTAAAATTTGGTCTTCCATTTCTCGATTGTCAATTGTAATTTCGCCAAAGACTTCATCGGCGAACGTTGTTTTACCATCGGGAATTAATTGTCGAATTACAAACGGCTCGCCGCGCTCAAGTCTCTCCCCTGCTTCCGTTTTTTCAAGCGAATAACAATGCCTGTCATACTTTTTTAAACCGCGTTCGTCCGCAAGCGAATCCAAGCGTTCCTTTTGACAAAAACAATAATATGCTTGTCCGCTTTCAATTAATTTACGCGCTTGCGGCAGATAATCCGCTTTGCGTTCGCTTTGAATATACGGTCCGTATTCGCCGCCGATGCCCGGCCCTTCGTCGAATTTCAACCCCGTAAGCTCCATCGTTTCGAAAATCGCGTCGGTCGCGCCTTCAACATAACGCTCGGCGTCGGTGTCTTCGATTCGCAGAATAAACGCGCCGCCGTTTTTCCGTGCAATTAAGTATTCATACAATGCCGTGCGCAGATTTCCGATGTGCATAAATCCCGTCGGGCTTGGTGCATATCTTGTACGTATCATTCGAAGTTCTCCTTATCTTATTGACGCTACGTTTTTGCTCTGCAAAAACAAAATGCATTGAATTAATTTTTCATTTACGGAAGAATTCATTTCAATAAATTTTAACCCGTATTGACGATGTCCGGCGTCTTTTTTCAGTACACGCATCACGCGGCATTTTTCCGAAAAAGTTTTATCCTGTATCGTAAAATCTGACGTTATTATATCATCAGATGCCAGCGAATAATCTGTTTCGATAAGCATTCCGCCTGCGCTGATATCCAAAATCGTAATCGAAGCAGTCAAACATGCGGCGGATGTATCTTTTTCGTCTTTAATTTTTGCTT
>JAIRVD010000201.1 GCA_031254075.1 Clostridiales bacterium | reverse complement strand
ATGGTCTTCGCGTCCGATTTTAAGCCTTAGCTGTGAGTTTGTAATTTCATAGCCGCTGTATTGCTTGCGGTCTTCACTCAGCGGCTCTGTATATAAAACAAATTCCAAATGCTTGTCCGCGCTTTGAATTCTGTATAATTCAAGCGAACTAAGCGTCACTTTGTGAATGATGTTTTTATTTTAATCCATGATTTTAAATCTGCGGTTAGATTTTAAAATCCATTGCATAACGCCGCCCGATTCAACGGAACGTTCTGCTTCAACGGCAACAATGTCCGTCATTTTGCCCATGGAATTTTTTCCGCGAACCCAATAGTGCCCCGCTAGTTTTTCCGGAAGAACAAGACTGTTGAGTTCCTTTGGTTCCTGTTGCGAAAGGAGCGTTAATTTCATTGCGAATCAAATCCCTTCGGTTTTTATGTATCCGTTATAATTAATGTTATATTGTCTTTGCCGCCTTTTTCCAGTGCCTCTTTTAATAAAGAATTTGCCGCGTCTGCGGTTTTTTTATTGCAGCGCATAGCGTTTTCTATTTCGCGCGCGCTTAACATATCCGAAAGCCCGTCGGAGCAAATTAAGATACGGCATTTTTTTGACGGCAGTGAATATTCTTGCGCTTCTCTTGCGCCGCCTATGCCGATGCATCGCGTTAATTTATTTGTGTTTTCTAATTTATGGTCGTTCGTTACCTGTGAAAAAATTTTTTTTCGCAAAAAATAAATTCGCGAATCACCTATGTTAAAACATCGGATTTTTTTCTTCGTGATAATCGCAAGCGCAAGCGTTGTTCCCATTCTTGCGCCGCGGTGTTTTGCTTCTGTGTCGATTGCTTCATGCGCTTTTTCTATAAACGGTTGAATCGTTTCGGTTTGTGCGTCAATTTCCGCAAGCGTTTCTGCCATTATCAATGAAGCAATTTCGCCGTTTGCCTCGCCGCCCATTCCGTCGCAAACGGCGAAAATACCGGGAACATCCGCTCTTCCGTTTATCGAAAACGAATATGTATTCGGCTGTAAAGTAATTCCGCCAACAAAAAGATTGTCCTCATTGTTATCGCGGACTATTCCGACGTGCGAACGGGCCGAATACATAATCTCCATTTGAAAATCCCCTTAGAAAATTGGTTCGGTTTTTCCTCTGTTTGAATACGGCGATTTCGGAATCGAAGGCGGCGCGCCGATTGCTTGTATATAGTCAACACGAAGAGATTCGCGCCCGAATTTAAGCGTGTCGCCCGATTGCAGCGCAGAGCCGGCGGTGACGTTTGTGCCGTTTAAAGTGGTCTTATTTGTTGTGCTTAAATTGATTACGGCAAGCCCCGCGCCCTGAATTAAAATCTTGCATTGCTCACGCGCGACGCTTCTTTCTTCAAGCTTTACATTGCAATGTTCCGCCCTGCCGATTAATATTTCGCCTGAAACATCAAGCGTCCATGTTTTGCTTCTGTCATTCGGGCTGCTTAATTTAATTGTATATTTAGCATCGGAAAGATTTTCATCGGCAAAATATTCTGTTTTCATGTCAATGCTTTCGGACGGTCTGATTATTTCGTCAATGTCTGATTCTTCCGATTCGATGATGCGCGTTTTTCGTTTGCGGCGAATTAATGTCAAACCGAAAATTAACATAAACAAAACAAGCAACGCCGATGCCAATCCTATTAATATAACCGGGGTGTAATTTTCAGACGGCGCATTGGCTTCCTCCGAAATCGGCAGAACCGTTACTACAGGCGCGGCTGAAGATTCGGGTGTTTCGGGAATTTCCGTTTCGATTATGGTCTGCGGTTCTTCCGTTTCAACGATTTCAGCGTCAGGCGCACCGAATACGGGAAATCTTACATACGCGCTGATGTTATTTGTGCCGTCGCTCATATCAACCTGCCGCTCAACACCGTCAAGCAACCCGACCGGAATATTTGCTTCTATATAATAAAAGCCGCCTATGCTCAACTCATCGGCAAGCGTAACGGCATTTGTCCCCGAATTAAGCGAAAAATATCTTCCGCCGCTTGTGCGTGATATTGCGGCAAGCTCTCTGTCCTCACCCGTCGCGTTACTGCTTACGCGAATAACATCAATCGGATAACGCTCGCTTTGCAGCCTGTGAAAAAGTTCCGCGCCGGTAATTCCCGTTGCCGCGTTGTCCACTCCGTCGGATATCACAACCGTGCGGTAAAATGTCGGACGCGAATCCACCCGCGCAATGCTCGGAATCGTTTCAAATACAGCTTCATATATTCTGCTTGCTCTTCCGTTAAAATTAATTCTTCCGACCGCATTTGCAAGGTCAAACCTGTCGGCAGAAAATTCATGCAGCACTGTTATTTCATCGCCGAAAACTATCAACCGGAATTCTTCGTTGCCCGCCTTATTCGCAACCATCGCGTTTAACATTTCAATTACAACGCCGCGCGCATTTGCAGGCATCGACGTAGATATATCAACAAGAACCGTCGTTCTGATTAACGCATTTTCATCGGACAATAAACCCGATGAAATTATCTCCGCGCTCTGATTCGAAACAGAACAACTCAGCCCACCCGCCCGCAACTCGTCATCGGTGAACACAGTCATCGTCTGCTCGGAAATATTCACTTGCAAAATATTTATTTCGGATGCAAAAACCGTGCTTAACGGCATTAATAAAATAACTGCAAAAAATAAGATTATTTTGCCGGCTCGATTTTTCATTATGGGTTTTCCTCCCTCGGAATATGTAAATTTTCCCCGCCGAAAAGATTATCACAGACATCGTCACGGTTCAATATCCTTTTAGGCAACCTCCGAAAACCATCGCTTCGTCCGAATTTCAAACGCGCGTTGAAGCGTTCGCGACGTTTGAAATTCGTCTCAGCGGGTTTTCGGGGGTTGCCTTTAGATGGGGGAAGTATAATGCGTGACTCAAGAGCTGTCAATAAAAATATTGCCACATGAAATAAAATATTGCATCATGCAATAAAATCATTGACAATGCAAAATTTTCAGAATATACTTTTTTCAGGAAATAAAATTTTTAGCGGGAGGTAATTATTATGAAGATAAGAATTTTATGCGCGGTTTTGGTATTATCGGTGTTGCTCTGGGCGATGCCGGCGGCGGTGTTTGCGCGTACGCCGACACTGGAATCCGAAATGCACAATTACACGGGCGCGCCGTTTGTCGCTTCATCGGCGGGCGACCTTGCGATTCCGGTTGACAGGTATATGAGGGTTAACACGAGAATGAACGGCGGGGCATCGAATTCGTTGCCGTTTTTCAACAGACCCTCGACGGCTTCGTGTAATAAAGTCGGAGATATTCCGAACGGTTCAACGGTTTATGTATATGGCGTAACGGCGGCGATGTTCGAGAATCAGTATTGGGCGCTGATTGATTACAACGGCCGGTTCGGACTTGCGCCCGCAAGGTGGATTGAAGACACATCCGTTGCGGCACCGGATAATTCGCAGGTGCAGGATACGGAATCAATAATTAATCAAAATCAAACACCCACGCCGACACCGACACCACAGCCAGCACCGCAACCAACACCACAGCCAACCGAAATAGTTTATCCGCCCGCGCCGTATTTCAGTTATGGCGGAGGGGAAGATATTGTGCGTGATTCAAGCGGCGAAATTACGCGGGTAACGTATTACAACACTTGCAGGGTTCGCGTAGGCTACAGCGAATTCACGCGCGCGACCGACCGTTTCAGTTTTATCAGAACCGACTACTGGTATGAAAACAGTGTGTTCGCGTATTATGTAGTCAACGAATTAGACACTCGCGGCGATTTGATAATTGCGCGCTTCTATTATCCGGACGGAACACTGTTTGACACCGTGCGGCAATAATTGAAACGAGGAT
>JAIRVD010000151.1 GCA_031254075.1 Clostridiales bacterium | reverse complement strand
GGAAAACAGCGGCGTGTTGCGGATTAGTTGAGGACGCATGACAAGGAACGCGCAACTGCCCGCTTAAACGCAACCAAAAAAACATAAATATAACGTGCCATACTATTGTCATGTTTCTGTGATACACTATCTACGAGGTGAGTTTATGCAAATAAACCGGCTTTTCGGGATAGTGTATCTTTTATTAAATAAGAAACGAGTAATCGCAAATGAATTAGCTTCGTATTTTGAAGTTTCCAGACGAACCATTTTACGTGACATCGACACTCTGACAACAGCGGGGATACCGATATATACGACACAAGGTAAAGGCGGCGGAATTTTTATTCAAGATAATTTCCAGTTAAATAAAACCTTTATTTCAGAAGACGAACAAAAACAGATTTTGTTCTCGCTACAAAGCATGTCTGCAACGGAGTTTATTAAAACCGAACAAGTGCTTGCCAGATTACGAAGTCTTTTCGCAAGCTCTGATAAAGAATGGTTTGAAGTTGATTTTTCCCGCTGGGGACATAGTGCAACAGACAACATAAAATTTGAAATGTTAAAAAATGCTGTTATTAACGAGCTTGCTGTGTCGTTCGATTATATAAACGTATACGGACAATCCAAATGGAAAGAAGTGTATCCCCTTAAATTATCATTTAAATCAAAGGCATGGTATTTACAATCATTTTGTTTGAGTGAGAATGATTACAGGGTATTTAAGTTCAACCGAATAAGTAAAATGACGGTTTCAGATAAATCATTTATCTGCAGCGATTACGAAATTCCAAAAATCGAACCGACAGAAGACCCCTCATTATTTAATCTTGTCGATATTAAGGTTTTCGTTTCATCACACGCGAAATATCGGATTTATGATGAGTTTGCCGAAAGCGATATAATTGTTAACGAGGACGGTTTATTTACATTACGCATGAAGCAAGGGCAATGGATATATGATTATATTCTTTCATACGGTACTGCGATTAAAATTTTAGAACCGCAGTATATCCGTGATGAAATATTAAACCGAATCGAAAAAATAAAAGATTTATACATATCTAAAACATGACATTAGAGCTGACACCTTATGTCTGTTATGCTGTGGGCAAGCTGTTACCAAAATAGCAAAAAAAATTAAAAAGGAGATGTTACTGTGCAAGAAAAATTCTGTGAAAGTTGCGGTATGCCAATGGGAGAAACCGACGAGATGTACGGAACGGAATCGAACGGAAGCAAAAGTTTGGATTATTGTAAATATTGTTATGAAAGCGGCGCGTTTACTAATCCGAACATAACACTGAACGAAATGATTGAGTCCGTTTCAGCCATTATGGTAAAAGATTTCGGGTTTTCACCGGAAGATGCAAAAGAACAATGCACTGTAGGCATTCCCAAACTCAATCGCTGGAAGGCTTCATAACAATCGAAATTGCTTACGGTTGGCTTAAAAGAATCAAAAAAACGCCCCCGAACGCTCCTAAATCAGGAACGCCCGGGGGCGTTTGCGGCTTCTTGACCGTCCCCTTAACACTTTATAAAATGATAATTGGAATTATTCTATTCAAGGCATATACACTTATGGCACCCATCAAACTACTTGCGACTCCTGTGTCTTCGTAAGAAATATTTCTATTTGTAGAAAATCAAATTCTCCAAGTTTAGGAAAGCGTTGCATCGTTATGCTAAAATCTTGACTTCGGAAGCAAAAAAAGGAAAAACAGCTCCGAACCTTAGAAGAATCAAAGGTTATGGGGCTTTGTGTTTTGCCGGGAAGTGTTGTGTTAGAAGCTATACTTTGGAAGTTGCAAAAATATTTTTTATTTTTTCTTGTGTCAAGTATTTCTGTCCAAAATCAGTGTCAAAAGTGGGTGATTGGGTCGGGATATTGCTTCTCAAGTACATCTAGATATCCAACGCTTTTAATGGTTTTGTGTTTGTTTTTACCGTCCGCACTGCGATAGCCTTGCACTATGGCTAAATGGGTACGCCCCGTTACTCGTGAATAATTTTTTCGCAAAAACATACGACATCCCTCATTTCTGCAATATTCTACCACATAACACCCGATAACACCCGATAACAATACACCATGCATAAATTTGACAAAAAAATAAGCCCGTAGGCTTTGATTTCTCTACATTTTCTACTTGCTCTCGTTTTTTTCTGCTTCCGAAGACACGCAAACTTGACAATCCAATAAAACCTCCATATACTTGCGAAGCCATAGACAGTAGGTGCGGAAGCATAAATCCTGCCGAGGTACGCGAATATACGAATTTATTTTAAACGTATACAGCCCCTGCTATGGTTTTAAAATCATAAACGGGGGTTTTTTATTCCCTCGGCAACCCCCGAAAACCCGCTGAGACTAATTTCAAACGTCGCGAACGCTTAAACGCGCGTTTGAAATTCGGACGAAGCGATGGTTTTCGGAGGTTGTCCCTAAAAAAAGAAGGAGGTGAACAGATGGCAAAAGTAACGGAAGCAAATCCGAATTTGGAGCGCAACCGCAAAGCGAAGGAAACTGTAGTTAATGAGATTCGCGAGCGTCTTTCGCGGACGAAGTCGGTTGTGTTGGTTGACGCGCGCGGATTGACGGTTGCGCAGGATACGACATTGCGCAAGGCGTTGCGTAAGGCGGGCGGAATTGACTACAAAGTGTACAAGAATACGATGCTTGAATTCGCGATTGAAGGTACGGAATTCGCGAAGCTGAAGGATTTTCTTAAAGGACCGACAGCGGTGGCGTTTTCGTATGAAGACGCAACAGCGGCGGCGGCGGCAATTTCAAAGAATATGAAAGCGATGCCGGCACTGGAATTTAAAGCGAGCGCGATGGAAGGCGAAGTCTATGACGCAAGCGCAACGAAAGATATTGCGGAAATTCCGTCACGCGAGGTGTTGCTTTCAAGGCTGCTTGGTTCGTTCAAGTCGCCGATGGCAAGTTTTGCGCGTGTAGTAAACGAAATCGCCAAAAGTAAAGGCGAGTAAGAGGCAAAGCCCCATTGAGCGAACCCCGAAGGGGTTTGCGAACAACATTTAAAAATTGGAGGAAACAAAAAATGGCAAAATTAACAAGTGCAGAAATCATCGAAGCGATAAAAGGGCTGTCGGTGTTAGAACTTAACGACCTCGTTAAGGCGGCTGAAGAAGAATTCGGCGTAAGCGCGGCGGCGGGCGTAATGGTAGCGGGACCTGCGGTTGCGGCGGAAGCGGCGGAAGAGAAGACTGATTTCGATGTTGAGCTTACGGAAGTAGGCGCGGAAAAAATTAAGGTAATTAAAATCGTGCGTGAGATTACCGGCCTCGGCTTGAAAGAAGCTAAAGACTTGGTAGACGGCGCACCGAAGATTTTGAAGGAAGCGGCACCTAAGGCCGAAGCCGACGAAATCGTGAAGAAGCTTGAAGAAGTAGGCGCGAAAGCAACATTGAAATAATAAATCGGGAGGATTCAAAAATGAGCCATAAATATGTATATATGTTCAAAGAAGGCGACGCCTCAATGCGCAATTTGCTTGGCGGAAAAGGCGCGAATTTGGCGGAAATGACCAACATGGGCATTCCGGTTCCGAACGGATTTATCGTAACAACGGAAGCATGTACGCATTACAATTCTTCGGGCAAAGTTTTGTCTGACGACATTAAAAAACAAATTGACGGCTGCATTGCTCAACTTGAGGCGGGTACGGGCAAAAAATTCGGCGATGCGTCGAATCCGTTGCTGGTATCCGTTCGTTCAGGTGCGCGTGCTTCGATGCCGGGAATGATGGACACGGTTTTGAATCTCGGAATTTCCGATGCCGCGGCGAAAGCGTTGGCAAAATCAGCAGGCGAAAGCTTTGCGTATGATTCATACCGCCGTTTTATTATGATGTTCGCGGACGTTGTAATCGGCGTAAGCAAGCACAGCTTTGAACATTCTCTTGATGAATACAAAGAGAAAAAAGGTTACGCATCCGATGAAAACATGACCGCCGACGACTGGAAAGCCATCGTCGATATCTTCAAAAAAATCTATCGCGACGACCAAGGAAAAGATTTCCCGACTGACGCGAAGGAACAGCTTTACAACGCAATAATTGCCGTATTCGAATCGTGGGATAATGAGCGCGCGTTTATTTATCGCCGCAAACACGATATCCCATACGAATGGGGAACGGCAGTAAACGTGCAAGAGATGGTTTTCGGTAACATGGGTCAAACATCCGGTTCGGGCGTTTTATTCACGCGCGACCAAGTAACCGGCGAAAACAGAATGTTCGGCGAGTTCCTCATGAACGCGCAAGGCGAAGACGTTGTTGCCGGCGTTCGCACAGCGAACCCCATCGAAGAACTTGAATCGAAAAACCCTAAAGCTTACAAAGAACTGATGGACATTGCCGACCGTCTTGAAAGGCATTACAAATTCGCTCAAGACATGGAAATGACCATTGAAAACGAAAAATTATATATTCTGCAAACGCGCGACGCAAAATCTATCGGACCGGTTGCGATGCTTCAAATCTGCATGGATATGATAAATGAAGGCATTATGACCAAAGAAGAAGCAATAAAGCGTGTTGACCCAAGGTCGTTAGACCAATTGCTTCACCCCGTTTTCGACGACGCGGAATTAAAAGCGGCGAAACAAATTGGCAAGGCGTTGGCGGCATCACCCGGTGCGGCTGCCGGCAGGGTTTACTTCACCGCAGCGGACGCCGCTGCCGCAAATGAACGCGGCGAACGCGTAATTCTCGTGCGTCTTGAAACATCTCCCGACGATATCCTCGGTATGGAAGTTTCTCAGGGAATTCTTACCGCTCGCGGCGGAATGACATCTCATGCCGCGGTTGTTGCTCGCGGATATGGTACACCTTGCATTTGCGGTTGCGAAGATATTAAATTCGGGAAAAACGATTTCACCATCGGCGGCGAAACAATTAAAGAAGGCGATTATATTTCGCTTAACGGTTCTACGGGCATCATTTACAAAGGCGATATCAAAACCGTTGACCCCGAAATCGGCGGAAATTTCGCAACATTTATGTCTTGGGTAGATGCAGTTCCCGGTAAAATGGGCGTTCGCACAAACGCGGATTCTCCGAAAGACGCGGCGAAGGCGCTTGAATTCGGCGCGCAAGGCATCGGGCTTACACGCACCGAGCATATGTTCTTCGACGCGGACCGCATTCCCAAAATGCGTAAAATGATTCTCGCCGACACTGAAGCGGAACGCCGCGCGGCTCTCGACGAATTGCTTCCGTTCCAAAAGAAAGACTTCGCGGGAATCTACGAAGTTATGCAAGACCGCCCCGTTACAATTCGCTTGCTTGACCCGCCGTTGCATGAATTCATGCCGACGAAGGATGAAGATTTCGCAAGCCTCGCAAAAGATATGGGCAAAACTCCTCAACAGGTCAAAGACCGCGCCGAGTCGCTTCACGAACTTAACCCGATGATGGGACATCGCGGTTGCCGTCTTGCAGTTTCTTACCCCGAAATCGCCGAAATGCAAACCCGTGCAATCATTGAAGCCGCCATCGAAGTGAAAAAAGCCAAAGGCTATGACATCAAACCAGAAATCATGATTCCGCTTGTCGGCGACGTGAAAGAAACCCGTTTCGTTCGCGATATAATTGAGAAAAAGGCAGCCGAACTCGTTGCCGCAGCCGGCGTAAAGCTCGAATACCTCATCGGCACAATGATTGAAATTCCGCGCGCTTGCCTTATCGCAGACGACATCGCGGGCGTTGCCGAATTCTTCTCATTCGGAACAAACGACCTTACACAAATGACTTACGGCTTGTCACGTGACGACGCGGGGCGCATCCTCAAAGACTACATTGACAACAACATCTACGAAGGCGACCCCACCGCGCGTCTCGACCAAACAGGCGTAGGCGAACTTATGAAAATCGCAATCAAAAAAGGTCGCGGCAAAAATCCGAAACTTAAAATCGGTATTTGCGGCGAACACGGCGGCGAACCCTCCTCCATCGGTTTCTGCCACAAAGTCGGACTTGATTACGTTTCATGCTCACCCTTCCGCGTTCCCATCGCAAGATTGGCTGCGGCTCAGTCTGCACTCGCGGGGGAAAAGTTTGACTAAAAAAAGTGAATAAAAACTAACATTAAAAACGGCGCGAATTTCGCGCCGTTTTTGCATTGCTTTTGAAAAATCCAATAGGCTTTTTACCAAGGCTCATACGCAATCGGCGGAATAAATTCCGGGTAGACGGCAATTTCATCTGAAAGCGCGGCAAGATAATAACCGTCTCCGTCAGAATTAATTACAACCGAATTTCCGTTATACCTAATTTCAAGATAATAATTACTTTGCCATGAATCATCTTCCCGACCGTAGTTAATATTGATTATGCCGTTAGCGCGATAAATAATTTCGCGGACAACATATTCGTTTGCTCGCATCTCGTTCAAAATAATGTCAGCACCGTTAAATAGCAGGAATTGACTTTCCGTTATTTCAATTCCGCCATATTCCCTAAACCCGTTGTTCCAATACAGATAATACCATTTTCCTGTTCGTCCCGTTCCAAATCCGTCGGTTTTATCAAAGCCGGCGTCAAAAGTGCTGTGAAAAATATAGATAGTATCCTCATCAATAACACGAATATTGCCGCCATAGATTAGCTCATCATACATGTACCAATTGTTGTCTTTAATTCCAAAAACCAAGGAGCTGGAACCGGTAGTAAAATATAATTCCAACACGATGAATTTTTGTGAATCCAGCACAAAAGCCCCGTCTATTGACCAAAAATACTCTGTTACAGAACGGTTATTATGGCGAGGTATTTCAATCGGAACAACACCGTCACGGCTTATAAACCACAATGTTCCATAATAGACGTCAAGCACTTCACCCGTAAATGCGTAGGCAAATTCCCGTTCGTCTCCCATATATGTAAACATAAGTATTTCATCGTCTGCAGCCGCCTCCATTAATTCAAGAAGCGGCTCATTTAATTCATAATCCCCGACATCATCAATGCTCCTTATTTTTTCCGTTATAATTTCAGATGCATCGGGATTTTCATTTTCCATCCGTAAACCACAACCCGTTATCACTGCCGATACTATGATTAGTATAATAAACCGAATACGCATTCTATTTGCCCCTTCTTAATAGGCACAACCTGTCTTTGCATTGCTCACAGCTTAAGTTTTTATTTGTGTCCGTTACAAAATAACCGGGATTTTTCCAAACAGATATCTCCCACGTTAATAAAACTACTACAGAAAGAATCAGCAGACTGATTGAATAAATATGAGGGAAAAGGAGCATCGGTGTACACATCATAAAATAATCCCAATTATATATTCGGCATACAGCGCAGCATCTGTTTCGCATAAACAGCATTTTAAATGGGCAAATACATAAAATAAAAATTATGTCTAAAACAGAGTAAGTGAGTACAATAATCATAATTATCGGAGGAGTGTTTAGATTTAGCATATAAAGCAAAAAAAACAGGGCGGAACTAAATGCAATCCATGCTATGGCGCATTTAATAACGCCTTTGTTCACTCGGTTCTTCATTTGTTTTGAAACTGTTATATCGGGAATTTCATTATAGGAGCATCTATAATGTTTGCGGGCTCCCATTGCGATTTGTTTGTTCGGTACAATACGTAGAACCATGCCGATGACGAGTACAATCCAAACGACAAAAAGAAATAAGCTTCCTTGAGATAATATTTCCGTATAATCCGGTTTGGTTTTATCGGAAAAATACAAATAAAGTGCCGTAACCAGAAGCAAGGCGCGGAAGGCAAGTATCAAAATATGCTTTACAAGCATTTTACTCATAATAGCCTAACCAGCCCCTTATTTTCCGTGGAATTGGCAGGGCTTTCAGCTCGTATTCGCCAAAACCGCGAATGAGAGCCATAAGAATTATATATGCAATACCGCCCAAAGCGATTGCGCCGAGGGTTGCGACGGCATTACCTGAGATGATTCGCAGTAAGCTGTAGGTAAAATAGCAAACGACGCCCATGCCGACAGAAGCGGCGGCAGGTTTGATGAAGGTTGCGATGAAGTCCGGCAGAACGCCGATGAATTTTTTCAGGAAGAAAAGGTTAACGGCGGCGGCGACGATGAAGCAGGCAATTGTTGAGATTACGGCGCCGAGTATGTTAATTGAAGGAACGGATAACAAAAGATAGTTTAAAGCGATTTTAACGAGAACGCCGATAAACAGCCCGACAATCGGGAGTTTTACATATCCGCAGCCTTGCAGAACGCCGGTGATGATGTAGTAGACGGCGAGGAAGACGATGCTGATTGCACCGAATTTGAGTAGCCATCCGCCTTCGGGGTGGCGCGGGAAGAGCATAGAAATAACGGGGTCTGCGAGGACGGCAAGACCGATTGCGGCGGGAAAGGAAATCATCATTGAGAGGCGGAGGGCAAGATTTGTTTTGCGGCGAACGGATTTTTCATCCAGAACAACATGTGCGGAAGTAATTTCGGGAAGCACCGCGGCGGAAAGAGCCATTGACAGCGAAACGGGAAGCGTTGTGAACAGACTGAATTTGCCGGTGTATTGCCCTACGAGAATACCAACTTGTTCTTCCGAGAATTCGCCTGTTGCCATGATTAGGTTGTTAGACATGCTTACATCCAAGCTGTTTGCGAGTGCAAAAACGGAAAGACCGATTATCATGGGGTAGGCGGTGCGAACAATTGCGGAAATTTGCTCGCTCGGTTTTTCGATAACGCCGGATATGTCTTCGTCAACGCGTTGTTTTATGGTTTTTCCGCGTAGGATGTAAATAAACGCAACGACCGTGAGTGCGGCAAGTGCGGCAATTGCGGTTCCCGCACCCGCGCCCGCTGCGGCGAATTCAAGACCGTGACCGAAGAAAATATACGCAAGCCACAGGCTGAAGCCGACATTAAAGACTTGCTCCACAACTTGTGATATTGCGGTCGGAACGGTGGTTTTCATTCCTTGGAAGTAACCCCGAAAAACGGTCAGCATCGAAACAATAAAAACGGCGGGCGAAATTGCTCGGATTGTGTGAACAACGGTTCCCTCGGGCGAGCCGAGAAGCCACTCGATTTGCGCCGCGCCGAAGAACATAATCAACGTTCCGGCTAAGCCGAGCGTCATTGAAAATAGAAATGAAATTTTAAAAAGCGAATGCGCGTTGCGATATTGACCCCGCGCTATGCGTTCGCTTGTCAGCCTCGAAAGCGTCGCAATCATGAACACGGAAGATAAATTTAACGCAATCGCGTAAATCAAATAAGCCGAATTATAAAACGAGTTTCCCTTGTCGCCGATTAAATGTGTAATCGGAATACGATAAAAAAACCCGAGCAGCCGCACAAAAATAGATGCGCCCGCGAGAATAGCCGCCTGGCGCACAAAAGAACCCGTTCGCGACTTATTATTCACAGCGGATGGGCTTTCTTTCTTTGAAATATACGGGAATCAGTCCCGATTCTCTCGCGATATAAATTGCGTCGTCGATGTTGCGTCCGAGATTCGAAACCTTATGCGCATCGGAACCGAATGTGCAATATTTTCCGCCCAATCGTTTAAAACTGCGGCAGCATTTTAACATTTCGTGTGCGGCGGAGGGATAATTTTTATATCGGTAAGTGTTTATTTCAAACGCAAGTTCGCGTTCTGCGATTGCTTTTAACAGCGCGTCAATTTCACGGCGGAAATTTTCGTAAACGCAAAGCTCCGAAGGTTTTGGCGCATATCTTGCAAAATACGCCATATGCGCGAAGGAATCGTAAAAATTACCGTTAAACTCAACCATTTCGCGCGAATATTTTAAATATTGTTGAATGCAATTCATAACCGTTTCGGTGTCGTCGCTTGTCATTTGTTGTGTAATCGGTTCGTTCGGCAGAAGCCCCTTCGACGCGTGATAAATTTCGACGCCGTCAATGCAATGCACGCCGCCCAAAATAAAATCGTAATCATATGAGTTTGCGATTTTTTCGTTTAATTTCGCGTAAGCCTTCGTAAGCCCGAATTCTAAACCGAGCATAACGCCTTCGCCGCGGAATTTTTCATATTCTTTCGGATATCTTTCGAAGTCAACGACAAAATCCCCGATTCCGCGCGGAGCGTCCGTTGCGTCGGGGTCTGCTTCTTCATGCGTTGCATAGTCAGCATGTTCTGTAAACGCAATACCAAGCCCCATTTTTTTTAATGCGGCCACTGCTTCCTCAGGATGCATTTCGGAATCGGGCGAAACATAAGAGTGTACATGCGAATCGAAAAACATATTTCTCCTATCTGAACGTGTCGTCTAAAACTTCCTCCGCTACATTTTTGTCAACATTCAGCGAAAGAATTAATTCCGACAGAATAATTTGCTTTGCGGTCGTCATCATTTTTTTCTCTGCGGTAGA
>JAIRVD010000123.1 GCA_031254075.1 Clostridiales bacterium | reverse complement strand
GAACGCATTCTTTTTATATTTTTCTGTCGGCGTCTGTGCCGTTAAAACCAAGTTCACCGTTGTTTTTTTCAAATCGGCATTTTCCAAAAAAAATTTCGGCGGTCCGACAACCTGTCCGCCCCAAATAGGCGCACATATATAAATTTCTTCCGCCACATTTTCGGGCATATTCGAAACCGGAGAGCTTTTTCCCGCCAATGTCAAAGCAAGCGCCTTTATCAAAAATCCGAAGCCGCCCTTTTTATTTAAATCAGATTCCAGCTCGTAAACTTGCTGCCCGAGAAATTCTCCGAGTGCTTCCGCAAATATTTTTGTTTTTCCGCTTCGGCTGTAATAAAAAATCATTTAATTTTCTCCAATGCATTATCAATGTAACGCGATTGTAACATCTTAACGAAAAAAAGCAAACCTTTCCATAAAAATTTGCGGAGAAAATAATGCGTCGGCATTCGCGTTGATTTCTTCAACAGACCAGTTCCACCACTTTACGCGCAACAATACTTCAATCATTTCGGGCGAAAAACGATACCGCTTTATTTTCGCCGGAACCCCGACAACCACCGCATAAGGCGGAACATCCTCAAGCACAACCGCACCCGCGCCGATTATCGCGCCGTCGCCGATGCTCGTAACCTTCGACGCATTAATAAACGCATTTGTTCCGATGTAAACATCATTTCCGATTATTATCTTTTTCTTCCCCAATGTATAAGGATGTTTCGGGTCGGCATACAATTTTTTTCTGAATAATTTTTTATTTTCGTCCGTAAAAAAATTTTCAATATCATCATTTGTAAAAATCATATCCAACTGATGATTACTTCCCATCTCCACCGTGCTGTTTATAGACGTAAAATGACCGATGCTTTCAATATAACCCTCTTTACAGCCGCTTGCGATATCCTCGCCGAAATACGTATACCTGCCGACCTTTACACCGCAGCATTCCCACTCAAACGGAAGCTCTCCGCCAAAATCATAGAATACAAGCCAGTCTTTAACGTACTCGAACGGCTCACTCTGCTCGTCCTCGAAAAAGTCATCCAAATCATCCTCGTTCACTGCAACAACGAAATGCTTTTGCGGGTCAACATTCTCCGCAATGCAAAACTTGTACGGCTCCAACACTCGAAGCATCAATCGCGTCGGCGTCCCCCATACTGCAATCTCTCTCTCGTTCAAATGCCGGTGTAAAACTTGCTCAAGTCTGGTTTTCAAATTCAGCCTCCAAAAAAAAGACGGTTACTTTACCGTCTTATTGATAATGAACTTTGCAATTAAAAATTTCAACTCTTTCAGCTTCATGCTTAATATTTTCATCGATGCGAATAGTTAAATTTGTTTGCGCCATTAAAAGCACCTCTTTTCACATTCATTGCACTAACATTGTGTCGGATTTTTCATTAAATATCAATGCATTTCACCTATTTTCCTTAATCTTACCGGTTTCATAAGCGTGCATCAGGTCGAGCAGGTCTTTTACATTGTCCATGATTAGCGCGCCGTCGTCGGTATTGCGGACTTTGATGCGTTCGTTCATGTATTCAATTACATATTCCGATGAATGGATATCGAGTTCTTCTTCTATGGCGCGTTGTGAGGATTCGAAGGGTTCGTGGGAGACGAGGACGAGTCCTTGGGCTTTATACAATAAAGTATAGCCGGCGATTCCGGTGCTTTTTTGATATGCTTTCGCGAAGCCGCCGTCGATTACGAACAGGCGGCCGTTTGCTTTGATGGGGCTTTCGCCCTTTATAACTTTTACGGGAACATGGCCGTTGATTATGTGTGCGATTTCGGGATTTAAGCCGAAATCATGCAGAATTTTTTTACACACATCTTCTTTTTCGCGGAAGGTGTAATATGGATTTCGCTTTTCCGAATGGGTTGATTTATCGGAATAAAAATAGCGTTCGAAGGTCGCCATTTTATCGCTGCCGAACAGCGGCGAATCCGCGCCGCACCACAGATACCACATGATGTCGCGTCCGTTTTCGCGCGAGACTGCGTCGCTGTAATTCAAATAACCCTCGCGAACCTTTCGTTCGATTGCATCAAGCAGTTCTCTGCCGCTGTAATCGGTTTCGTCGATTTTCATATGCTTGTATGAGCCGTCGCCGTTCATCGGGACGCAACCGTGGAATAACAGATTCCCGTTGTAAATCGTGTACATTCCGCCGCGCGAATATAAAAACGCGGCATGTTCCTGCAAGCGCGGGCTGAACTGAAACGACGCGGTAAGCCTGTCAACGATGTCGGATTCTTCCTCGGTTAATTCATACGGATTTTCGGGATTAACGGTCGGAAAATCAATTTCGTTAAACGCGATTTTATCAAGTAACAAGCGGTCGTCCATCATGTATTCGGGATGCCGCTTTATTATTTCCGCTTCTATTTTAAATTGCAAAATCGTCGCGGCTTTGTGAATCTGCGAAATTAAAAATTCTTCTTTTTCGGAAATTGTTTTGCCGCCGAGCAGTTCCGGTTTGAACTCGTCAAAATTTCCGCCGGTATAATATTCGAGCGCGTATGTCACGAGCGGAATTAAATTGATTCCGTAATCTTCAAGAATATGCATGTTTGCGTAGCGCGCGCAAACACGAATTACGTTCAAGATACACGCCGCGCTTCCCGCAGCCGCACCCATCCAAACGATGTCATGGTTGCCCCATTGAATATCAATCGAATGATGCCGTGATAATTCGTCCATGACCTTGTCGGAATGCGGTCCTCTGTCAAAAATATCACCGATGATGTGCAGCCTGTCGATTGCAAGATGCCGAATAACCTCGCTCAACTCAACGATGTAATTATCCGCGCGCCCGATTTCGATAATCGTATCAATTATTTGATTATAATAATCCGGCTTGCGCTGCTCGCTGTCTTCGTGCAACAATTCTTCCATTATATATGTGAAACGGTCGTCAATCGCCTTGCGCACGCGCGAACGCGTATACTTCCACGATGCGCGCTTGCACAGCTTTATCAGCCGAAACAACGTTATCCTGTACCAATTCGGCATATCCGGCTCGGTTTTTTTAATCAGGTGAAGCTTCTCCTGCGGATAATACACCAGCGTCGCCAAACTCTTTATCTCACTCTCACGCATCACATTGCCGAATAACTCCATAATATACGACTTTATTACACCCGACGCGTTCCGCATCACATGGCTGAACGATTCATACTCCCCGTGAATGTCAGATAAAAAATGCTCCGTTCCCTTAGGCAAATTCAAAATCGCCTGCAAATTTATAATTTCCGTACTCACATCCATTATGCTCGGATATCGCTTCGCCAATAACGCCAAATATTTTAAACGTTCGTTCATTTAAATCCCTCCTTGACTCTTGGGTCACCCAAGACTTTATACTGTTAAAAAATATTATAAAGGAGAATGCGCAATGATTAAAGTAGGAATACTCGGAACAGGCTTTGGAGAAACTCACGTAAAGCTGTACAAAAAAATAGAGGGCTTTGAAATTGTTTCGGTTTTCGGAAGAAACGCAGACAAACTGCAAAAAATTACCGAAGAATATGGAGTAAAAACCACAACCGACATTAGCGAAATCATCGAAAACCCCGAAATTGATGTGATTGATATTTGTTTGCCGACGGAGCTTCATTGCAAATACGCAATCGAAGGATTAAAAGCCGGCAAGCATATTTTTTGCGAAACGCCGCTCACATATTGCATCGAAGAAGCCGAAGCAATTC
>JAIRVD010000089.1 GCA_031254075.1 Clostridiales bacterium | reverse complement strand
CATTCCACGCCGTCGATTTCATATGAAACCGTTGCAACGGCGGTTTCAATGCATAGACTGCGGCGGTAATTTTTTATTTCGCCTTCATGATTAAAATTTATAATCAAATCCCCAAGCGGTTCATAGTGCGCGGGGTTGGGGTCGGGACTGAATATTGAATTCCTTGCAAGCTCTTCGGCTTCGCTGATTCTCCCCGAAAACAATAATTCCCGTATTTTCGCCAAATTTTTAAGCGCGTCGGGATTATATTTTTCCGCGCGCTGTTTGCTCCATAACGAATCCTCGTTACACTTAATTCTTTCTTCGTTAATTCCGCCGAAAATCATTGCGCCCAGAAAACCGTTTCCAATCGGCAGGGCTTCATTCCATGACGCGGCGGGGTTTGTGTAAAAGAGTTTCATGATTTCACCAACCTTAAAGCATTAAGCACAACCGACACGCTTGACAGGCTCATTGCGGCTGCCGCAATTATGGGGGACAGCAGGAAGCCGCCGAATATATAGAGTACTCCTGCGGCAACCGGAATGCCTGCGGTATTATATGCGACTGCCCAAAATCAATTTTGTTTTATGTTTCGGATTGTAGCTTTTGAAATACGAATCGCCGCGGGAACATCGTTAAGGTCGCTGTGCATAAGCACAATGTCCGCGCTTTCCATTGCAACATCCGTGCCGCTGCCGATTGCGATGCCGACATCTGCTTGCGCTAACGCGGGGGCGTCATTTATGCCGTCGCCGACCATTGCGATTTTTTTTCCTTCGGCTTGCAATTTTTTTATTTCGTTTGCTTTATCTTGCGGCAAAACTTCGAATAAAATTTTTGTAATCCCGGCTTGCTTTGCGACAGCTTCCGCGGTCAGTTTGTTGTCGCCCGTAATCATTGCGACTTCAATACCCATTTCGGTTAATTTTTTAATTGCGTTCGCGCTACTTGCTTTAACAACATCGGCAACGGCAATGATTCCCGCGATTTTTTTATCAATCGCAATATACATAGGGGTCTTTCCTTCACCCGCAAGACGCTCCGATTCGGCAGAAAAATCGCCGATGCAAATATTCTGTTCGTCCATTAATTTAATGTTCCCCGCAATAATTTCACTGCCGTCGATTATGCAGCGAATTCCTTTGCCCGTGAAAGCAATAAAATCCGTTGTCGCGAGAAGCGGTAAATTTTCAGCTTTTTTTACAATTGCTTCGCCGAGAGGATGTTCGCTGCCTTTTTCGGCGGAAGCCGCAAGCTGTAATAATCGTGATTCTTCCATTTCGCAAATTATATCCGTAACCTCGGGTTTGCCTTCCGTAATGGTTCCTGTTTTGTCAAAAATAATTATTTGAATTTTATGTGCCGCTTCAAGTGCTTCGCCGCCTTTGATAAGAATTCCGTTTTCTGCGCCTTTTCCCGTGCCTGCCATAATTGCGATGGGCGTTGCAAGCCCAAGCGCACACGGACAGGCAATTACAAGTACCGAAATAAAAATTGTAAGCGCGAAAGCAAAATCCCTTGTCGCAATAAACCAACCGATTGACGCAACCACGGCAATTATAAAAACCACAGGAACAAAATATCCCGAAACAATATCAGCCATTTTCGCAATCGGAGCCTTGCTTCCCTGCGCGTCTTCAACGAGTTTTATTATTTGAGCAAGTGTCGTGTCCGCTCCTACTTTTTCGGCTTGGAATTTAATTAAACCGTTTTTATTTATACATGCCGCAAATATTTTATCACCCGCATTTTTATCAACGGGCATACTTTCGCCTGTAAGTACGGATTCATCAATTGCCGTCGTTCCTTCAATAACCGTGCCGTCAACGGGAATTCTTCCGCCCGGCTTTATCAGAATTATATCGCCGACGCAAATTTCGTCAATCGGCACTTCTGTTTCCCGTTCTCCTTTAATTACAACGGCAGTTTTCGGACGAAGCCCCATCAGCTTTTTTATTGCATCGCCGGTTTTACCTTTGGATACGGCTTCAAGCGTTTTCCCGAGAAGTACAAGCGCGATTATTACTCCCGCTGTTTCAAAATATAACTGCTCCGCAAATTCTATGTTACCCTGTGATATTTGAAAAGTCGAATAAAGACTGTATATCACAGCAGCCGATGTTCCCATAGCGATAAGACTGTCCATATTCGGTGAACGAAACCATATTGCGCGAAATCCCACAATGTAAAAGCGATACCCGACAACCGTAATCGGCAGTGTTAAAAATATTTGCGCCACAGCAAAATTTAACGGATTATAATGAAGGTGAATTATTTCGGGAAGCGGTAAACTTAACCCAAACGGAAGCATATGCCCCATCGAGATATACAAAAGCGGTATCGCAAAAATCACCGAAACAATGAGTTTCACCCGCAGAATTTTTATCTCTTTTTCTTTCACGTTTGTTTCAACACAGCCAAAACCGAGTTTCTTGATTCTGCTTTTTATTTCATCTATGTTTGTTATTTTTGGATTAAATTCAACCGTCATTCGCTCGGTTGCCAAATTTACGGAGCATCTCTTAACGCCGTCCATTTTCCCTATTTTTTTTTCAACCCCGGCAGAGCAAGACGCACAAGACATACCCGTAATTTTTATTATTTCCTTCATTTTAAACTACCCTCTCGTTTTAATACACGTCAGTATGATTTTAATTTTAACGCGGAATGACACGGATTACCACACGAAAAAACACGGAAAACCTTTGAATTTTCTTTTTTCGTGTTTTTACATGTGAAAAGGGACTGAAACGTTGTTTCGTTCCAGTCCCTTTTTTTAGGGTGCGCCCGGCATGTGCGATAGCTAGGCGGTGTAAGACCGCTGTGGGCTTGGCAGTAGGAACCACTAGCCAAAGGCAAGGGTGTCCGCCGCGAGGTGGAATCTGAAGGAAGCCGGAGGCAAACCCTTGGTCTAAGGTACACGAACCGGATTTGAGGCTGAATTGCGACGGACGAGTTTGCCCAACAAAACAAAGTCCAAAGGCAGGGTTACGCGGTCGCGGCTCTGCTGTACTGCCCGAATCGCATACAGTAAACTCCGGTGGATATATGAGGGGAAAGCTATCGTTCTTACCCGGGGAGGTCTGGCGGTACGCCGCGAGAAGCCGTGAATGAATCGGCAAAGCGGTAACCCGTGCAGAAATGTACGGCTGAACGTCAGAAGTCAGCAGAAGCCATAGTAGCGAGTCTTTTTTTCTCCAAGGCAAGTCTGAGGAACACGCGAAGGGCAGAAGGACAGGAGGTCATGGAACTTTGAACAACTCGACAAAAAGCCGAGGAAAGCAGAAAACATCGAAAGATGGCTACCCAGAGGAGGTATGGTTGGAAACCGGAGATAATTTGGGAGTGCAACAGGCAGAAGCGGCGTTGGCAAAGGAAAATGACGATGTGCAACTGGTATACACCAGCAATCTACTTGAAATGGTGTTGGAACGCGGAAACCTAAAACGTGCGTATGAGCAAGTGGTACGCAATAAAGGAAGCCACGGGATAGACGGCATGACGGTAGCCCAATTGAAATCTCATTTACAAGAGAATTGGGAACAGACAAAAAGCCAACTGATGACGGGAAAATATAAGCCGTCTCCGGTAAGGCGCGTTGAAATCCCAAAACCAGATGGAGGAATCCGGCTGTTGGGAATACCCACGGTGCTAGACAGAATGCTCCAGCAAGCAATAGCGCAAATACTGAACGGCGTATTCGA
>JAIRVD010000083.1 GCA_031254075.1 Clostridiales bacterium | reverse complement strand
TGTTTTGAGCAGAACTACAGCGGCATCGACGGCGACAGCGCGTCTTCCACCGAGCTGTACGCGATTCTTTCCGCCATCGCGGAAATTCCGATTCGGCAAGATATCGCAATCACCGGAAGTATCAACCAGCACGGCGAAATTCAACCCATTGGCGGCGCAACATATAAAATTGAAGGCTTCTTCGACCTCTGCAAAAAACGCGGGCTTTCCGGCGAACAAGGTGTAATAATACCCGCGCAAAACGTTCGCGATTTGATTTTAAAAGACGAAGTCATCGAAGCCGTAAAAGAAAAAAAATTTCACATCTATCCAATCTCTCACATCGACGAGGGATTTCCGATTTTAATGAAACTCGTTGCGGGGAAATATCCATACCCTGCCGACACGGTTCACGGAAAAGTTTTTCGAAAGCTGCGTTCGTATCATCGCAAAGCAATGAAGGATTTTTAAAAATACTTGCTTTGTGCACAAGTAATGGTATGATAACAGGGAAAGCGGCTTCATCGCTTTCCGTTGCGGATGCAAGTGGAAATTGCAAAAGCAATTTCCTTCAGGCATCAAAAGAGGGATTCTTTATGAAAGAGCTTACCACTGCCGAATTCGAAAGAATAAGGCAATATATAAAAATGAAAATGGGCATCTCTCTGAGCGACGAAAAAAAGACGCTTGTACATTCGCGTCTGCGTTCGACGATTCAAGAACTCGGAATGAGTTCGTTTTCGGAATATTTTGATTATATAATGTCGGAAAAATCCGGCGACGCAATGACGCATTTCATGAACAAAATCACGACGAACCACACGTTTTTCATGCGCGAAACCGACCATTTTGATTATTTCCGCGACACGGTGCTTCCGTACATTGAGGAAGCCTACAAGTCGCAAAAAGATGTTCGGCTGTGGTGCTGCGCGAGTTCTTCCGGCGAAGAACCGGTTACGCTTCAAATCCTTATGCAGGAATATTTTAAGAAAAGCCCCGGCTGGAACACGCAAATGATTGCGTCAGATATTTCCGCCCAAGTTCTGGACAAAGCCGTCCTCGGAAGATATGTTACCGAGGCAATTGAAGCCCTTCCGAAAGCGTGGCAGGCGGAATATTTCACGCGCCACGACACACAATTTTCGCAAGTGAAGGATACTGTACTTAAACAAATTCTATACCGCCGAATTAATCTGATTGAACCGTTTCCGTTCAAGAAAAAAATGCAGGTTATTTTTTGCAGAAACGTTATGATTTATTTCGACAACGAAACCCGCGACGGAGTCGTAAAACGCTTCTACGACCTCACCGAACCCGGCGGATACTTATTTATCGGGCATTCGGAATCCATAAGCAGCTCCGGAACAGGCTTTGAATATGTGAAACCTGCGGTTTACCGAAAACCGTTTTAAAGGTTTCGTTTTAAATACTTGTTTTTGGCGTGTTTTTGTAGTTTAATATATCGTGAAAGAGAGAGGTGAAGATGGATGAGCGATTTTGACAGGGAGTCAATGCTTGAGATGTTCATTTTCGAAATGACTCAGCTGGTTGACCAACTGGAGGGAACAATAGTCCAAAGCGAATCGGAATACAACATAGACCAAATCAACGAAATATTCCGCATCATGCACACAATAAAGGGTTCGTCCGCTATGATGATGTTCGACAATATAGCGGGAGTAGCGCACTCAATAGAAGATTTATTCTACTATCTTCGTGAGGAAAGCCCGCAAAATTTGGACTTCAAACGCTTGTCTGACCACGTTCTCAGCGGTGCGGATTTTGTAAAAGAAGAGCTCGCAAAAATTCAGGATGGGGAAAAAGCCGATGGTGACGGCACTGAACTGGCAAAAACCATAAGCAATTTCCTGCTGAAAATAAAAGGAAAAGAAGTACCCGAACCACCCACACAAAGCAAACCACAGCAACAGCCGCAACCGGCCAAAAGCGCCGCGACACAGGCTGCGGAACCCAAAAAACCAAGCACGGCAGGTGATAATATGCATAGATACAAAGCAAAAATCCACTTCCACGATGGTTGCGAAATGGAAAATATCAGGGCATACACTTTGGTTCATAATTTACAAGAATATGCATCGGATATTATGCATGTTCCGCAGGATGTTATTGATGAAGAAACGATTCCGTTAATACGAAAAAGCGGCTTTATGGTGGAATTTACAAGCGAAAAGGATTATAACTTTATTCACACGCATTTAAGCCAAACGGTTTATCTCAGGGAGCTTATTTTGGAAGAAATGGCTGCACCCATTGTTGATACAACCCAACCATCAGTTGCTCCGATTGTTTTCGACGAAAAACCGCAAGCCGAAGCTGCCGTCGGCGTGCATGTGCATGAAGAAATTCATTCTTCCTCCGTCTCACATCCTCCCGCAGAGGCAATGGTTGCCGCTGCTGCGGACACCGCACATAAAAAAGGCACGGCATCCCATATGATAAGCGTAAACGTTAATAAACTCGATGCGCTTTTGAATCTCATGGGTGAGCTTGTTATTTCCGAGGCAATGGTTACGCAAAACTCCGAGCTTGACGGCTTGCAATTGGAAAGCTTCAACAAAGAAACTCGTCAGCTCAGAAAAATTATTTCAAATTTGCAACAAACCGTTATGTCGATGCGAATGGTTCCGCTTTCGGCAACATTCTTCAAAATGCACCGCATAGTTCGCGATATGTGCCGTCAATTGGATAAGGACGTTCAGCTTGACATCGTCGGCGAAGAAACCGAGGTTGACAAAAACATTATTGAACATATCGCTGACCCGATTATGCATATCATCCGCAATTCCATTGACCACGGCGTGGAGCTTCCCGCACGGCGCAAGGAAATCGGAAAACCCTCAAAGGGGCGCGTTCTGCTTGAAGCGAAAAACGCGGGCGGCGACGTTCTTATTATAATTAAGGACGACGGATGCGGAATTAATGTAGAAAAAGTTTTAAACAAAGCAAAAGCAAACGGGCTTACGACAAAACCCGATTCAGAATATACAGACAGGGAAATTCAGCAATTTATTTTCCTGCCCGGATTTTCAACGAACGACCAAGTAACTGCTTTCTCCGGACGCGGTGTTGGTATGGACGTTGTTTCTTCCAATCTCGAAATCGTCGGCGGAACCGCTCTTGTGGATTCCGTACCCGGCGAAGGCACTACTTTTACACTTAAAATTCCGCTCACGCTTGCGATTATCGAGGGCATGAGTGTTCTTGTTGCGGGCGCGCAATATACAATTCCGATTGTTAATATTATAAAATCGTTCAAAGCTCAACCCGAGAATCTTTTCGCAGACCCCAACGGCAATGAAATGATTACCGAACGCGGCGAAATTTTCAATATCGTTCGCTTGCATGAATTCTTCGGCATAGACGGCGCAGTCACCGATATTTGCGAAGGAACACTCATAATGCTCGAAAACGGTGAACATGTCGTCTGTCTTCTCGTTGACGACCTCATCGGTCAGCAGCAAGCCGTTGTTAAATCAATGCCGAAGTATTTCAGAAAAGTTCGCGGTTTGAGCGGATGTACTCTTCTTGGTAACGGCGATATCAGCTTAATCATCGACGTTGCCGGGTTTTTTGATAAATAAGGAGGCGAAATATGGCTATGGACCCAAATCTGTTTGACGGAGAACGTAACGATGACACAATTAAAGACCAATATCTTACTTTTGCCATCGAATACGAGGATTATGGCGTTGAAATCGCCTATGTAAAAGAAATTATTAAAATGCAGCCCATTACTAAGGTTCCCGATATGCCCAATTTCATTGAGGGCATCATTAACCTTCGCGGCGACCTTATCGGTGTGCTTGATGTTCGTAGACGCTTCGGTAAACCCTCAAAGGAACATGACGAAGAAACCTGCATCATCGTTATCTTCTACGGCGACTTCACACTCGGTATGATTGTAGACGCAGTCCAAGAAACCGCCATCATCCCCGAAGATAAAATCGCCGCACCCCCAAGCGCGAAGCTTTCCTACGCAAACCAATTCGTTCGCAATATCGGCAGGGTTGGCGATGAGGTTAAGTTGTTGCTTGATGTGGAACGTTTCTTGGCTCAGGATTAAACCTTGAGGGCGTTGCCCTCAAGTTCCCGCAAGCCTTTGAAAAGGCTTGACCCAAACTTTAACAAAAAACCGCTCGTGCGGTTTTTTTAGT
>JAIRVD010000021.1 GCA_031254075.1 Clostridiales bacterium | reverse complement strand
TGAAATTATTATTAAGAAGCCTTTCGAGAGCGTTTTCGATATTTTGTGTTCGCAAGCAATTTTTTATTTCGTTATCGCCGAGTGCTTTATACAATCCGTCGGTTGAAAGCAATACGATATCGTTTGGCAATAGTTTCATCGGCAGATTGTTTAAATCCATTATTTTAATTCCGCCCATTCCGATAAAACTGATTAACGCGTCGCCTTTTGCCGATTCGATTTTGAAATGTTCCTCGGAAATTTCATTTTCTTTTAACATGCGATTGAGTTCAAGAAAATAATTATGGTCGCGCGTAACCTGAACAAATTCTTCGCCGCGAAGAATATATAAACGGCTGTCACCGACGGAAAGCCAGAACAATTCGTTATCTTTAATCGCGGCGGAAAGGAAAGTCGTTCCCGCGCCGAGTTTTTCGCCGTTATCGTCCTTCATTTGAAAAACGAATTCGTCCAGAATATCGACTATTTTCAAATAGAAATCGGGAAAACTCTCGTCAATGGGTTTTTGCGCGTACAAATCTTTGAATCTTGTAATCGCGGCTTCGCTTGCGAGCCTGCCGCTTTGCATTCCGCCCATTCCGTCACAAACGGCGGCGATTGCGACTTCGCCGTCATTCTTGTGAAACGCGCAATCCTGTTGCTCGCTGCGCATTCCGATTACCGATTTCATTGCGATATTATATTTTGTCATGTAATTCTCCTTATTGCAATTGCCGTGTAATTATCCATGTTTTTTCCGCATCCGTTTTTTTCGACCTCAGCGGTCATTAAATTAAGCCACTCGTCAACGGTTTTGGTTTTTTTCAAAAATTTGCACATTAATTTTGATTCGATTAATTCCCAAAATCCGTCGGTGCAAAGAAGAAATGCTTGAGGCAACCTCCGAAGACAATCGCTTCGTCCGAAAATCGTCTCAGCGGGTTTTCGGGGGTTGTCTTGAGTTTGGGAGAACTCCGTTTCTTCCGATAAATCATAGCACGGCGAATCCCATTCAGTGCCGATTGCGCGAAGCAAACGATTTCGATACGGATGAGCAGCGATTTGGTTTTCCTTAATCTGCCCCGCTACAACCAACATTTGCGGAACACTATGGTCGAGAGTGCGAATTTTTATTTTATTTTTTTGAAATAAATAAAGGCGTGAATCCCCGACATGTCCCCATTGACATTTTCCGTCAATAATGGAAAGACATACAGCCGTGGTTTTCATGCCGTTTTTTGCGTTTTGTGTATTTTGCAACGCGATAATTTCTCCTTGCGCTTTATCAAATGCGTTTTTTAAAAAATCTTCGTTGTTTTTCGCGTTCGCAAATTGCTGTTCGAAAATTTCAATAACCGTCCGCGAGGCGACTTCGCCCTTGCTGTGTCCGCCAAGCCCGTCGGCGACAACAAAACAATAATTGCCGTCCGTCTCAACGCAAACCGCAGAATCTTCATTATGCTCACGGCTTCCTTGGTGCGAAATCATTTTAAATGCTAACAAGAAATCACCCAATCAATTATTGAATCATAGACACCCTATCAGCTTCCTCTATTATTCGTGCGGCATTGGTTATTGCCGTTGCATATTCCTCCAGTACATGCGAAAAATTTCTGAATGCAGGCTCCATATTTCTGTACTTTGCGTCAAACGAAGCCTGCGCCTGCCCCTTCCATGTGTCACTAAGCCCGTTGACAAGCTGAGTCAACTTACTCATTTCTTGGTCATGCGCGGTTTTGATTGCGAGAATCTGTTGCGCTTTCATCTTGAGGTCATCCGGGATTATTCGAATTTCTGCTGACATTTGCTTCACTCCTCAATAAGTGCAATGCTGTGTTACTCGGCGCATCTGACCCAAATTGACCGCCCACATCCATAACTGCAGAAAACGCGGCAGCTTTTCTAAAATCATATCTGGGTTGTAAATTGTCCGACGATGCGGCGACGGCGATAAATTGATTCATTCGATATAATAAATCTCGTGCCTCGCTGACTGAGGTTCTGTCGGCGACGATGAAATTATTATATACGGTATCCAAATGGCGTGCGTATTGATTCATTTTTTCGGCTTGAATGCTGAGACGTCTTTGCAAATCTATCAACCGTGCTTCAATGCCGGAGCTTGACGGAACCTGCCAGTCGAGGTTGGATTTTACTGCCGCTATTTTGTTTACGGATTCGTCGGTTTCGCTTCCTAAGTATTGCAGAGTTTGCTGAAGTCTTTTTAGTTGCTCGGGTACTAATTTTATTCTCGCCATTTGCTCCATCCCCCCTTAACCGCTTGCAATCGCTGCCCTTGCTTCCGCTGCTTGTATGTCGTCGGCGATTCTTTTGATTTGAACTGCAAGGTCGTTTATTTCGCTTTCAATCAGGCTTGTTTCGCGCTGCCATTCCGCGTTTGCGGCTGTAAATGAGTTTGCCGCCGCGCCTTCCCAATAAGAACTCATTTCATTCAGCACATTTCTTACGGTAGTTTGCGCGTGTTGCAGGTCGGTTGCGATGTTTCCCAGCCGAGCTGCTTCGCGGATAACTTGTTCGTGGTTTAATCTGATTGCCGGCATATTTACACCGCCCCTTCAAATGAACTGCGAATTAAATCAGAAATTTTTTGTTCTGCCTGCTGAGATGAAAGCGGTTCGAAAAGAACGTCTCCGCCGTCGGGCTGTATAAGATACATTCCGCTCGGCGAATCAACTAACATAATATTATAAACGCCGTCTTTTTCGCCTTCGAAAACGGTGATGATTACAGCGTAATAATTAACCTTGCCGGATAAACCGTCCGCAATTACTTTTGCGGAAAGCTCGTCGCATCCGTTCTGCATAAGAATATCCGTGCCTTTTGATGTTTTTGCTTCGGCGATTATACCCGTAGAAATTTTAATTTTTTGCAGTTTTGATTCCGATGACTGCCATTCGATTCCACGTAAAATATTTTTTTCCAATTCGTCAACATCCGAAATTTGTGTAAGTTTATTTTCTTTTTCTTCTTCGCTTAAAATAATAATCTTTCCGTTTTTTGCATAATAGAGTTCACGTAGCCGGGGTTTGTCCATCTTGTTTTTATCTGCGATTATATACGTGTCACAATGTGCGCAAATGTGTACGGTTTCGCGAACGGAATCGTG
>JAIRVD010000267.1 GCA_031254075.1 Clostridiales bacterium | reverse complement strand
GAAATAAAAGTGAGGTGAAGGGATGAATAATAACGTTAATTACAACAGCGGCAGAAGCCAAAACAACGGAAAAGCCGTAGCTTCGTTGGTACTTGGGATTTTATCAATTGTTTTTTGTCAAGCATGTGGATTAGGCACGATAATGGCAATTATCGGTTTGATTCTCGGGCGCAATTATTTAATCGAAGTAGACGGAAATGACGGAATTGCTAAAGCAGGTAAGATTACTTCTATAGTTGGTCTTGTTTTAGGCATTCTCGCTATTATTTTTTGGATTGTATACTTTTTGTTCTTCATTTATCTCGGTACTGAGGGATATTTTCAAGAGGGATTTTATCAATAGGAGGGAAATAATATGAACGACGGTTTTGAATTTAATACGCCGAGCAGCGGCGGCAATAACAGCAATTTCCAAAATTATGGCGGTGCTCCCGTAGGCGGTTCGCCCGGTTTGGCAATCGCTTCGTTAGTATTAGGACTTATCGGGCTTTTGGTCTGTTGGTGCTTTTCATGCGTACAGGTTATTGTTGCGATAATCGGATTAGTCCTTGGCGGAGTAAGCCTTATGAAAGGCAATCGCGGCAAGGGCATGGCTATTGCCGGCGTTGTTTTGTCGGGAATCGCGCTTCTCGTCGGTATAGGTTTATTTATTGTCGGTCTAATATGGGGCAATGCTTTTAGTAGTTGGTATTTAGAATTTCTTGAAGAGATGATGTACTACTATTAAATTTACCGGCATAATATCAATGATTGCAGGCTTTATGATAGGCAGTGGTGTGTTTGATTTCATGTATTACAATTTCCGCTAAACCGAAACGATTTTTATTTTTATTGCCGCCTATAATTGTAGGCGGCTTGATTTTTGTGTTTAAAGATATAATTATCGCGCTTGCGCCGTATTATCCGCGATGCAATTTTAATTATTTCACCGGTTTGTTATGTCCCGGCTGCGGAAATACCAGAAGCGTGCTTGCGCTGATTAACGGGGATATTATCACGGCACTGAGATATAATATCTCCGCTCCGTTTATGTTAATTGTCGGCATTGGTTTCTATATCGAATTAATCCTATGGGCTTTTGGAAAACATAAAAAAATTGTGCCGAGAAGCACTTTTTTGCTTTGGTTTCTTCTCGGCACATTTTTTGTTTATTCAATTGTAAGAAATATTGTTCCGCTTTTTTAGCTCCAGATTTTTGTTGCGTCGATTTCGCGCAGTGTTTTTTCGATTTCGCCTAAAATATTTACATGCCCCATTTTTCGTCCGTCCTTTGCTTCGGATTTTCCGTAGAGATGAATTTTTCCGGCGGAAAGAAGCGGGATATACGCGGACAAATTCGACAAGTCGTTTTTATCCATGTGGTCGCCGAGAATGTTGACCATCACAACGGGCGTGTGAAGCGATGTATCGCCGAGCGGAAGCCCGCATATTGCGCGAACATGCTGCTCAAATTGACTCGTTACGCAAGCGTCAATCGTGTAATGCCCCGAATTATGCGGACGCGGCGCAAGCTCGTTGATTATTATTTCGTCGCCCACAACAAACATTTCAATTCCGATTACGCCGATTGCGCCGATGCTTTCGGCGATTTTTTTTGCGCATTCGATTGCCTTTTGCTCAAGCTCGGGCGAAATTCTCGCGGGTACAATGCTTTGATGCAAAATTTTATTTACATGAATATTCTCCGCAACCGGAAAAACCTTCGTTTCGCCCGTTGTGCTGCGTGCGACAATCACCGAAATTTCCTTTGAGAACGGCACAAATTTTTCCAGAAGGCATTCGCTTTGCGCAGCAAGCTTTTTCGCCTCAGGCAAATCCGCCTCCGACCGCAACAATAATTGCCCCTTGCCGTCATAGCCCAGCGTTGTTGTTTTCAGCACACCGGGATAAAAAACCTTTTTCTCCAACGCTTCCGCGCTTTCAATCAAATGAAATTCCGCAACGGGAATTCCCATTTCATGAATCGTACTCTTCTCCAAAAAACGGTGACGCGTTATTTTTAAAACTTCGCTTCCCTGCGGCAAATATGTGTTTTTTTCCAACCATGGCAACGCCTTATGGTCGATATTTTCAAATTCATATGTGATTACATCGCTTACCGACGCAAGCTTTTTTATTGCGTCGAGGTCATTGTATTCCGCAATTATCTCAATATCCGCAACCTGCGCACACGGACAATCGGGCGTCGGGTCAAGCACCGCAACCTTGTACCCCATCGCCTTCGCCGCAAGACACATCATTCTGCCAAGTTGCCCTCCGCCGATTATTCCGATTGTTTGATACGGAAAAATTTTTTTCATATTATTCCACGCCTTTCTGCAAAATTGTAACGTTCTGTTGTGAATTTAATTGGCAAATGAGCCGTCCCCTATGTCCCTTCAACCCAAATATCAAATTTGACAATATCCCACTACAAAATCCATCGGCTCCAAAATTAAATCTTCTTTAGTTTCATCTTCATTCGTAAGCATTTTTTGAACTTCGATAAGAATATGGTATGCATCTGATTGCGTTAGTCCCTTTGCCCTAAAGATTATAGTTATACCGCGCAATTCATGCAGGCTGACATCATTCCGCGAACGCTCCAATCACTGCCTCCTATATCTTTCCACCACTTATTAATGTGCAAGATAATACCCCCTAAAATATTAAGTTTTATAGTTTGTTTTCTGCTTGTTATAACTGAGTCCAATTAATTTTATCGTAATTTTTATATACTCGCTTTAACTCGTCCCGAACTTCCATTAGTGCGAATCCGAGCAAGTTTAAGCCGCGCCAGTTTTGGGGATTGGCGGCTTTGTCATTGTCTTTTGAATAGCCGATACCCCAAATTGTGTCCAACGGACTTGCTTCTACAAGAATTTTATCGTTTGTTGACAGCAAATATCCCTCATGTTTTTGTTTT
>JAIRVD010000189.1 GCA_031254075.1 Clostridiales bacterium | reverse complement strand
TTATAAAAAAATTGATATAAACGAAGAAGAATCCGTAAACGAATTAATTAATGATATTGAAAAAAATCACGGTCAAATATGGGCATGGATAAATTTAGCATATCCGAGAACAAAAGATTGGGGCGATAAACTTGAGGATATAAAGATAGACTCATTCAGGAAAAATGTTGATTTGCAATTAAACAGCCAATTTATTTGTTGCAGGGCAATATTGGAAGTAATGAAAAAAAGAAATAACGGTGTTGTAATTAATTGTTCGTCGATATACGGTCTGCAAGGACCTAATTTTAATGTGTATGAAGGAACGGAAATGACCATGCCCGCGGCTTATTCCGCCATTAAGTCGGGAATAATAAATTTAACAAAATATTTAGCCGCTTATTACGGCAAATATAATTTAAGAATCAACTGCGTTGCGCCGGGTGGGGTGTTCGACGGTCAAAACCCTGTTTTTGTTGAAAATTATAATAAATTAACACCTCTCGGAAGAATGGGCAGTGCCGAAGAAATCGCGGCGGGTTTTATTTTTTTAATTTCGAATGAAGCCGGTTATATAACCGGGCAGACTTTAATTATAGACGGAGGTTTTACAATTTGGTAAACACGGGGCAAAATCTTTACAGCAGAGCAAAAAAAATTATTCCGGGCGGAACGCAATTGCTGAGTAAAAGACCGGAGATGTATTTGCCGGATAATTGGCCTTCTTATTACAGCAAGGCAAAGGGTTGTGAAGTTTGGGATTTAGACGGCAACCGATATTATGATATGAGCTTCATGGGAATAGGTGCGAATGTTTTGGGTTATTCTTTCGACGCTGTTGACGATGCCGCAAAAAACGCCATTGACAATGGCGGTATGTGTACTTTAAACGCGCCGGAAGAAGTGGAGCTTGCGGAATTGCTTATTCGTTTGCATCCGTGGGCGAATATGGTCAGGTATTCAAAGGCGGGCGGCGAAGCCATGGCAATGGCTGTACGCATAGCAAGGGCGCATACACGAAAGGATATTGTGTTGGTGTGCGGTTATCACGGATGGCATGATTGGTATCTTGCGGCTAATCTCGTAAAGGGCGACCAATTGGCGGAAGTTCATTTAAAAGGATTGGAACCTGCGGGAGTACCAAGCGACTTGGCGGGAAGCAATTTAATTTTTCGATACAATGATATTTCGGCGTTCGAAAAATTAGTAAGTGAAAACGAGGGAAATATCGCGGCTGTTATAATGGAACCGATTCCCCGCGATTTTCCGCAGGAAAAATTTTTAGAAAAAATTCGCGGCGTTACCAAAGAAAAAAATATAGTTCTGATATTCGACGAAATAACTTCAGGATTTCGGCTTTGTTGCGGCGGCAGTCATTTGAAGCTTAACATTGAACCGGACATAGCGGTTTTTGCAAAGGGCATTTCAAACGGATATCCGATGTCTGCTGTAATCGGGCGGGCGGAAGTAATGACCGCCGCACAGGACACCTTCATAAGCTCCACATACTGGACGGAGCGCGTTGCCCTCGCCGCCACAATCGAAAATATAAATTATTTTGAAAAACACGAAGTCGAAAAACATTTATCCGAAATGGGCAAGCTTGTGCAAGAAGGCTGGAAGCAGAAAGCGGATTCTGCGGGCGTGCCGATTGATGCAGGCGGAATATATCCGCTGAGTCATTTTGTTTTTAAACTTGAAAATCCTTTAGCTTTCAAAACATTTTTTACGCAGGAAATGTTGGCGGAAGGATATCTCGCGACAACAAGCTTCTACGCGTCGTATTCTCATACAAAAGAAATTGCCGCAGGATATATTAAATCATGCGGCAAGGTATTTGAAAAAATTGCGTCAATTATCGGTTCGGGAGAAAAAATAGAAAATCATTTGAACGGACCTGTCTGCCATTCGGGATTTTCGCGGTTGAATTAATTCCCGTTTGCTATTTTTTTATACAATAAGGCATTCTCTAATTGATTGTGAACGGTAAGCAATCTGCCGTTATCACTGTCAAACAGGAATGCCTTTGTTTGTAGGTACAGCCCCGGTTTATACATTGTATCCAAACTGTCGTCAATAGATTCTTTTTCTATTGCGACGGTTTTCATTTTTTGGATATGCAATTGCTCCAACGGCTTAAATATCAGCTTATGGTGATTTGTGACAATTTCTAAAAACCACCTGCCCGGTCCGTTCCAATTAGCGTGATACGAGAACAATGCATCATTGCGGGTGATGCCCGAGCCGCAATAAATATCCGCTTCTCCGTACCATGATGCTTCTCCGTTTACATAGCAATCCATTTTTTTCGGAACTCCGCCCAAGTAAAACGCCAAATCCAACACATGCGAAGAATTGGCAAAAATTAAATTTTTACAAACACTTGCTTTAAGACGGTCGTCATCAAACAGATGCAGCCATTCCGTGAAATCAAAATAAAATGATTTTACGCCGCCGTCTTGTTCGATAATTTTTTCGGCGGCAATCGTCGAAGCATGAAAACGGCGATTGTAAGCTACATAAACATTCGCGCCGTATTCTTTCGCGGTATTTGCGACATCTTTTATTTCATCAACCGTTATTCCCGCCGGTTTTTCAACAAGAATTTTTTTTGCTCCGGCTTTTATCAATAATTTTGTGCTTTCTGCCAATGAGTCAATATTAACGGCAACGACAGCCGTTTCAGGTGCTTCGTTTTCATTAACATATTTTTCAAGTCCGCCGACAATAACGTCGTGCGACATTGCTTCCGAAAAACGCTTCGCGCTTTGCTCACCCCGCCCGACGCAAATATACGGCGCATTTAACGCGTCCAGTACTTTTGCATATTCAGCAGCCATATATCCGCAACCCGCCAATAAAACAGGGGCTTTTAAGTTATCATGCATACATCCGTCTCCGTTTCCGAGTATTTATTCAGGTGTTCCAAAAAAACATGTATTAAATTTTTATGAAGCACAGAAGAATCACGCAAGGTCGGAAGTCTGCAGTTTCCCGTGCGAAGCAGTTCTTCAAAAAGATTTCCGGTTATTTCGCTTTGATACGGAGTTCTGAATTTAATTGCTTCAACCTCCCAATTTTTATCACGGGAAGATATATGGGCATCTCCGCTTTCAAATATTGATACGCATATTTCTTTGTTTTGAATCGTAACAACAATGGGCGAATACCAATTATTGTTGCACGATATTGAAAACGAAGCGCAATTTGGAGCATGACCCTGAAGCGTTCCGCTAAACTCTATAAAACCTTTCCTTGAGGCCTCCGTAAAACCCTTGTCCAATTGCGAACCGTCAATAAAAAACCCGTCAGATGTGCCGCATAAGAAAGCAATCAATGACAGGTAATGAATTGCGCTGCAACCCAAATTCCATTTTCCTCCGGAAATTGAAAAACGGAAATCGGGGTTTTCGCCTAATTTATTTTTTATTTCGCTGTATATGGGAATTGTTTGCATATTGCAGTTGACCCATGTTTTGGTTTTTGAATTGTTGATAAGCGACTCCACCGCGTCATAGTCTTCTGTTTTTTGGAAAAGAACCTTTTCAAGCAACAAATACCGCACATTGCTTTTGTTCAATAAT
>JAIRVD010000227.1 GCA_031254075.1 Clostridiales bacterium | reverse complement strand
GAACAACAACCGAACGCTCGCGAATTTGCAACGAATTTACAACTTTGGGAAGAGCGAACTTGTCGTGCGGGATGCAATTTTTTTTGTTTTTCGCGCCGGTATCGACGACGGCTTGCCAACGAAGATTTTCCGGCAGAACGGGCAACTCGACATTGCGCGGTTCCCAATGCGCGTTAATCAGCACAAGAACAATATCGTCCGCGCCGTTTTTATCCACACCTGCGAACATTGTGCCGAGGAAGCTGCTGTCGGGAGAATAATCCGGGCGGAACGGTTCCGAGCCGTGGAAGCTGATATCGGGAAAACCGCAGGAGCAGGGAGCGGTTTTTTTTCGCAGAACATCGTGTTTTTTTCGCAAAGCAATCATGTATTTGAAAAAGTCGAAAACATCGCGGTATTTTTTTAGAAAAGTCCAATCCAGCCAGGAAATTTCGTTGTCGTGGCAGTAAGGATTGTTGTTTCCGAATTGCGTATTGCAGAATTCGTCGCCCATTAAAAACATTGGCGTTCCGCGGCTGCACATCAGTGTTGCGCACGCGTTTTTAATCAGACGGTTGCGCAATGCGTTTATTTCGGCGTCGTCGGTTTCGCCCTCGAAGCCGCAGTTCCAACTGTTGTTATCGTTCGTTCCGTCGGTGCAGTCCCAGCCGTTTGACTCATTATGTTTAATTTGATAAGTGTACAAATCGTATAAAGTATAGCCGTCGTGCGCGGTGATAAAATTAACCGACGCGTCGCCGCGATATGACGGATTGTATAAATCAGGTGAACCGGACATTCTGTCCATTGCGGCTTTGACAAGCCACTTGTCGCCCTTCAGAAAACGTCGCAAATCGTCGCGGTATTTGCCGTTCCATTCTGCCCAGCGATTCCATGATGGGAAGCTGCCGACTTGATAAAGTCCGCCCGCGTCCCATGCTTCGGCGATAAGCTTTACGCCGCCAAGAATTGGGTCGAATGCCAAGCTTTGCAGCAATGGCGGTTTGTTCATCGGACGCCCTTCCTCGTCGCGCCCGAGAATCGATGCGAGGTCAAAACGGAATCCGTCCACGCGATACTCGATTACCCAATAGCGCAAGCATTCGATTATCATCTGTTGAACCACGGGATGATTGCAGTTCATAGTGTTGCCACAGCCGCTGAAATTGTAATAATAGCCCTCCGGCGTCAACAAATAATAAACATTGTTGTCAAACCCCTTAAACGAAATTATTTTGCCATGCTCATTTCCTTCGGCGGTGTGATTAAATACAACATCCAAAATTACTTCAATTCCATTGTCTTTTAATGCAGAAATCAACTGCTTCAACTCATGCCCTTCGCTGTGATGCTCGACTCTCGCCGTATAGCTCGTGTTCGGCGCGAAGAAAGACAGCGTATTATATCCCCAGTAATCAATCAAAATGTTTCCTTCATGCTCGCGCGTGCCGAGAGTTTCGTCGAATTCAAAAATGGGCATCAACTCCACCGCGTTAATGCCCAATTCTTTTAAATACGGAATTTTTTCGCGAATCCCCGCGAATGTTCCCGGAAATTTTACGCCCGACGATTTATCCATTGTAAATCCACGCACATGCATTTCATAAATAATTAAATCCGACATCGGAATCGGCGAATGCTTATAACCGCCCCAATCAAAATCGTCAACCACCACGCGCGCCTTGTAAATGCCCTCATCCTGAACGCCCCAACGAGACTGCCCCACAACGGCTTTCGCATAAGGGTCAAGCAGAATATTTTTTTTGTCAAAAAGCAAACCCCTCGCAGGGTCATAAACCCCGTCAAGCCGATACGCATATTCAAAATCCAAAATATTAAGCCCGAACACAATCATCGAATAAACATGCCCAATCTTATAATGCTCGGGAAACGGAAGAACGGCATACGGCTTCGTCAGTCCTTTGCGGAACAGCAGCAATTCACACGCCGTCGCGCCAATCGACTGTATCGTAAAATTCACCCCGCACGGAATCGCCGTAGCACCATTAACCTCATAAAACCCCGGACGAATATCAAATCCTCCCGACTTGTCCAGGGGAACTAAATGTATTTTGCGCTCTGTGGCTGCTTGCATAAATTTCCCTCCCGTGTCATTTTTTTGTAATCGTAGTTTAACACGGATTGGTACGGATTGGTGCTAGTCTGTGTGAAAATAAAACATAAAATATTTTTCTTCTAATGCAATCCATTTCTTAAAATTTTTTGCCGCTTCTTTGCCGTTGCGTTTTTCGATTCGGCGCATTTGAATGTCGGGAGGAATGTCTAAAAAAATTCGTAAATCCATGTATTCGCCAAAAATCGGATGATGACTGTACGAACCTTCGATTATTCGAAAGCGTGTCGGGAGAATTTTTTTCGTTCCGTTGTAGTCGCCGATTGAGCAATCAAATACTCTGTGAGAAAAAGGTTCGCTCCCACGTAAAAACGGCAGAACTTCCTCCGCGAAGCGTTCGTAGTGAATGTTGCCGCCCGGTTGTTCCAAGCGTTCCGGTGTGCGAAGATTTTTCGGCAAAAAAAAGTCATCCATATGTATTATGGATGCTTTCAGTTTCGCCGAGAATTCAGCCGCAAGCGTAGTTTTGCCTGCGGCGCATCTTCCGTCGATTGCAATTATTACGGAATCAGTTTTCAACGACGGATTCCGCCGGTTTTTCTCTATAAAAACGAACAAGTCCGGTTCTGTTAAGTGCGACCATTACAGCCGGAATTATAATAAGTTGCGCGATTATACCGGGAAATGCGGTAATGAACGCGCCTGACATAAATGTCTCCCATGTAAAAGAACCGCCGCGAACGCCGAGGAGAATTATCATTGCCGCGCCCCAAACGACACGTCCCGAGAGCATGGCAATCAGCATCGAGCGATAAAGCGCGACAATGCATTGCCAGCGCGAACGGTTATAAACAAGCCCGATAATCAGCCCATATGCCGCCAATTCAAAAGCCATCGCAATCGCGACCGGATACATCGGCGGCATTGTAAAAATAAATGAACGCATAAGCGGCAGAATAATGCCAACCGTTAAGCCGTATTTCCAACCGCAAATCAAGCCGCATAAAAGAACGGGAATATGCATAGGCAACAGCATGTTGCCGATTTCCGGAATCTGCATCGTGAGAAACGGCAGAACAATGCCGATTGCAATAAACATAGCAGAAAGGGTTAAATTTTTCGTAACCGAATGTTTCATGTAAGTCCTCCTGTAATATCTTCCATGGAATAAAGCCGCGCGGGTTTTCCGATGATGAAGCGTGCGGCTTTCAGCGCACCGACAGCGAAAATATCACGTGAATGCGCAATATGTGTAAACTCAACAACTTCATCGCGACCGGCGAAAATAATGCTGTGTTCGCCAACGATTGTTCCGCCGCGTATCGCGCTGATTCCGATTTCGTTGCGTTCGCGCTTCTCGTGAGCTTGACTTCGGTCGTTCACGTATTTCATTCCGTCAAGCGAAGAATTCACCGAATCCGCAAGAAGAAGCGCGGTACCGCTTGGTGCGTCCAATTTTTGATTATGATGCTTTTCGATTATCTCAATATCAAAATTATTTTCATAAAGCAGTTTCGCCGCGTGTTTTAGCAATCCCGACAATAAATTAATTCCGAGCGACATGTTTGCGGAACGCAAAATAGCCACCTTATCAGCGGCTATTTTTATTGCATTCTCAAGCTCGTCGGGCATTCCCGTGGTGCAAACGACCATCGGAATTTTCCGCGAAACGCTGTATTCAACTACTGCCAACGCATCCGACAATGCCGCCTTAGGCGACATAAAATTAATGATTACGTCCGCATTATCCGTACATTCATTTATATTTCCGTAAATGGGGTAGGGGGCGGCTTTTTCGACAATGTCAATGCCTGCGGCGACTTCCATATCGGAGTTTTCTTCCGCAAGTCTGCAAACAATGGTTCCCATTCTGCCAAAGCAACCGCATACAATCATTTTCATACAGGCAATCCAAACCTTTTCATCTCAGTTTTTAGATTTTCGAGCAACGAATCCTCAATCGGCGCAAGCGGAAGACGGCAACCGCCCATATCAAACCCCATTAAATTTAACGCGGCTTTCACAGGAACGGGATTTACATCAGTAAAAAGAAGCCGAATCAATGACAGAATGCTGAGTTGTAATTTGCGGCTTTCCGCAACATCGCCCGTAAGGAAGCTTTCAACCAAATTATGCACGGTCTGCGGCGCGATATTTCCTATCGTGGAAATTACACCCTTTCCGCCCAAGCTCAAAATCGGCAGAATATAATCGTCGTTTCCGCTGTAAATGGCAAAATCTTCGCCGCAACGTTCTGCAATCTCCGCAACCTGAGCCATATCTCCGCTTGCTTCTTTGGTTGCGACGACATTCGGAAGTTTCGCAATTATTTCCATTGTTTTCGGCTGAATATTAATGCCCGACCGAATCGGAATATTGTAAACAACAATCGGTAAATCTACCTCTGCGGCGATTTTTGTAAAATGCGCAATCAGTCCGCGTTGCGATGGTCTGTTGTAATACGGTGCAACATACATCAGCCCATCCGCGCCCGCTTTTCGGCACGCATTGCCCAACTCACAACAATCCGCGGTATCGTTTCCGCCCGCGCCCGCAATCACCGGAACCTTGCGCCCCGCTTTCTCGCCCGCTTTTTTCGCAGTAACAGCCGCAACTTTTACTACCTCAACATGCTCTTCCAATGAGAGCGTTGAAGCCTCGCCCGTAGTTCCGCACGAAACAATCGCGTCCGCCCCGTTCTCTATCTGAAAATTTATCAGTCTCTCGTATTCCTCAACATAAAATTCTCCCGAACTTCTAAACGGTGTACAAACAGCCGTTCCCACTCCTGTAAACAAAGGCATAAAATACCCCCTAAATAAGAATGCGTTTATAATACACTAATTTTTTTTGTGATTCAACTGCCGCTGATATCCCGCCGCGTCAGTCTGATTCTCACACGGAATGACACGGATTAAAATGAGACCGTGTTATTTAACCCTTCAATTTGAAAAATGAAACCAACTGCTTTAATAACTCTGCCTGCGAATTCAATTCCTGTGAAATGGTTGCGCATTCTTGTGAGACGGCAGAGTTGTCGTGTACGACTTGTGAGATTTCGTTTACGCCGTTGTTGATTTGGGTAATTGCGAGGGATTGCTCTTGTGAGATTGCGGCGATTTTTGAAATCAGGTCAGAGACCGCCATGATGTCATTTACGATTGTTTCGAGGGAGGAGGCGGTTTCGTGAGCGGCTTTCATGCCGTCGTTTACGGTGTTTATGGAATCGTCGATTAGGGAAGTTGTTTCGCTTGCGGCGGATTTACTGCGTCCTGCCAAGGAGCGAACTTCCTCGGCTACGACGGAGAAGCCTTTTCCGTGTTCGCCCGCGCGAGCAGCTTCGACTGCGGCGTTGAGTGCAAGGAGGTTTGTTTGGAACGCGATGTCGTCGATTGTTTTGATGATTTTTGAGATGTTTGCAGAGGATTCTTTAATTCCGTCCATGGAAACAACCATTTGACGCATTTCATCGTTGCCTGTTTGCGCGTGTTGGGTTGTTTTCCGAGCGAACTCATTTGCGTTTACGGCGTTTTCGGTGTTTGCCTGTGTTTTTTCGTTTATTTGCTGAATCGCGCCGCCGAGTTCAAGAATCGCGCCGGCTTGTTTAGTTGAACCATTCGCGAGGTGCATTGATGATTGCGAAATTTGGTTTGCGTCGTCGAGAAGACGATTTGCCGCGCTGGTAATTTCGCGCATGGTTGAGTTGAGCGATTTTAAAATTTTATCGAGTGCTTGTTTGACGGGCGCGTAGCTTCCGATGTAATCGTGCGTGATTGAAAGTGCCAAATCGCCGTCGGAAATTGAATCGAGGATTTGCGTAATTTCATTGATGTAAGTTACGGTAGTTTGTTCGGTTTTGTTCACGGCTTGTTTTACGGTATCGAATTTTCCTTTGTAATTGCCCGACATGTGAGTGAAATTTCCTTTTGACATTTCAAGAAGTACGGTTTCGATTTCTTCGAGCGGGGCGGAAACGGCACCGACGAGTTCGTTTAATTCGTTCATCAGAACCGCCCAGTCGCCTTGGAATTTCGCGGATTCGGCGCGAACGGAAAGATTTCCGTCGGAAGCGTTTTCGGCAAGATTTTTTATGTCGAAGCTGATGTTGTTTAAATTATTAACCAAGCTGTCGAATGTTTGATTAAGCACAACTTTTTTGCCTGGGAATTTATCGACTTTCAAATGGAAATTTCCGTTTTCGATTTCGCGAAGTATACCTAAAATTTGTAAAACTTCGCCTCCATAGTTTTCCGTGAATTGATTAATTCCGTCAACCATTTTTTTGTGGTCGCCGCTGTATTTTGACGAGTCGATGCGATAGTCGATATCGCCCTTTTCGTTAAATTCAGTTGAGAGAACAGAAATTTCGCCCGAAATTCTGTTGAAAATATCCACGACTTGCGTAATATCACGCGAAAGGTCGCCGACTTCGTCGCGAGAATTTGTAGCAAGCGAAAAGCTCATATCTCCTGCGGCAACGCGGCTTAATTTTTGCGATAGCGACTTAATCGGGTCAACAATGCGTCCCGTTATAATGAATACAACCGCAAGCATCAGCAAAAAGCTGAGAGCCGAACCCATTATGCCACCAAGAATAATCGGCATTAAATAGCCGTAG
>JAIRVD010000226.1 GCA_031254075.1 Clostridiales bacterium | reverse complement strand
CCGAATGCGTCGGTCGCAAGAATTATTGCGTTTGTAGAAAGCATTGCCACAGCCGCAAGTCCACTGCCGTAAAGTCCGGCGTTATAGTTCCAAACGAGAAGCTCTTCCGCTCCGCCTGCTCCGAAATATCTGAATCCGCCGGAAATTATAAAGCTGATAATCGCCGCGCCCGAAATCGTTAAAATCGGACCCGCCGTGGATTTCATTCCAAGCGAAAGTCCGCCAATCATAAGCGGTGCGGCACCTGTTTCGCTTGATTTCGCGAGTTCGCGAGTCGGCTTGCTTGCGTCGGATGTATAGTATTCGGTAAAGAAGCTTACGATGAAGCCGGCGACGATACCTACGACGACGGCACCGTAAAGTCCCCACATATTTTGAGACATTGTAATTACATTTGCGGGAGCATTTTCGTCAACGCCCGCGTTTTTTGCTACGTAAATAATTAACGGCAAGGTGATTACCGCCGCAAGTCCGCCCGCGATGTAAACGCCGCGGCGCAATGTGTTAAGCAACGACTTTTGGTCGGTTTGTTCCTTGGTGCGCACAAAAAAAGTTCCGACAATGGAACAAAGAACACCGATTACCGAAACGATAATCGGAAGCATAAATCCTGCAACGCCATAGCCCGCGCCAAAGCTTATCGCAATCGTTGCAACCAACGCGTTTGAATTGGATTCGTGGAGGTCTGCGCCCATTCCGGCTACGTCGCCTACATTATCGCCTACGTTGTCGGCGATTACAGCCGGATTCCTCGGGTCGTCTTCCGGAATTCCCGCTTCGACTTTACCTACAAGGTCTGCGCCTACGTCCGCGGCTTTCGTGAAAATTCCTCCGCCTACACGCGCGAAAACCGCCACAACCGCAACGCCCATTCCGAATGTTACCATTGTGTGCGCAATCACTTGGTCGGAAACTTGGAATAAATATCTGAGTAACATGTACCACACTGTGATTTCTAAAATCGCGAGCCCGTTTACGATAAAGCCCATTACCGAACCCGACGCAAACGCCACACGAAGTGCCCTGTTAAGACTTGTTTCCGCAGCATGTGCGGTACGCGAATTCGCGTTTGTGGAAATTTTCATTCCGATGAATCCACAGAACGCCGTGAAAAATCCGCCCGTGATAAACGCAAACGGCGTAAACGGATTCAAATACCCCGCGTCCGCACCGAACAACAGCGGCAAATATGCAAACGCCGCCAACACAACAAACATTATAGCCAGAAAAATTGCAACCGTTGTGTACTGACGCTTCATGTACGCATTCGCGCCCGCTCGAATCGCTTGCGCAATCTTCACCATCGTTTCGTTGCCCTCTTTGAATTTCATTACCGTTCTTGCCTGCAGAAAGGCAAATACCAGCGCCGCCGCCGCACCAACATAGCCAATCCAAAATAACCGCTCAACAGCAAAAATTCCCAAATTGCTCAGCCTCCATTTTATAGTTTTACAGGGAAATTATAACATAGTTACAATTATATTACGAATTTTATTTTGTTAAAATGCGTTCCTGCGTTGTTTTGGTCGATTGCTAAAGTATTGTAATTTCAGTTGCCACGTTACGCATATAATAAATACATAGATTTTCCGGCGGGTGTGCGGTGAGACGAAATTTTAAAAACATGCAACGTTGGTTTCGGCGAAAAAAGTTTCGCCGTTCTCGCGACTTTCGCGGTTTAAAAAAGAAAAAGTTTTTTTCGCGCGGATTTATTTTTTTTCTTTCAATTGTTATATTAACTGTAAGCTTTGCATTTAGTTTTTATCGTTTTGACAGAAAAATTTTGCCGCTTGTGCTTGAAGCGGCAGAGCTGCGCATTCAAACGGAAATAAATAATGTAATAAACGCCGTGGTTTATGACATCATTGTGCAGAATCAGGTTACGGCTACGGATTTTATTTTGGAAAGCGGTTTTTATGATGCGGATGTACGTCCGACGATAAGCGTTAACACCGTTCTCGCGAATGAAATTTGCAACTCGGCGGCTCGGGAAATTTCTGTGCGGCTGAATAATCTTGAGCCGGAGACGGTTTCGGTTCCGATAGGAATGGCTTTTGGCTTGGACACTTTATCACAAGTCGGACCGCATTTTACATTTACGATGGCACCGATTGGGAACGCGCTTGTAAATTACGAATCAAGTTTCACGGCAGTCGGAATAAACCAAACTCACTTTTCCGTCTGGCTCACCGTTGAATCCGTCGTTCGAATAATTAATCCCATACAGTCATCGGAAATTATTGTAATGCGCCAAGTTTCTCTCGTGGACACAATTATCAGCGGAACCGTACCCGATACTTATTTGAATATTGACAACCTGCTTCGATAATGCTTATAATGTTGCGATAAAAATTACAGCGATTTCGATTGAAACCGGGCTTCAAACTTCGCCGAAAGCGCGTCGGAGCGTTCGCGATTTTCGGCTCGTTTTCAACCCGTTTCAAAGCGAAACGCTCCGGAGGTTTTTTCCATGGCAAAATGCGAAGTGTGCGACAAGGGTATTCAAACGGGACATAGAATCAGTATCACCCGCAGTCAAGTTTCCCGCCGCGCCAATAAAATGTGGCGTTCGAATATCAAAAAAGTTCAAATCAAAGAAGAAAACGGCAACGTTCGCAAAGCAAAAGTTTGCACCCGTTGCCTCAGAGCAAAAAAAGTAACCCGTGCAATTTAGAACGGGTTATTTTTTTGTAATAATATATGAATATAATCAAATTCGGCATTGCCGTTTTTAACCAAACGGGTTAGTATACGTTTGTTCGGTTTTTGCCGAACCACTCCAACCCAAGAAAGGAGTTGATAACGTTGGTAAAAATTAGGGTGGTTTTGCTCTAACCTAAAAAGAGCAGTGATAACGGAGGGGTACAGATACGCG
>JAIRVD010000167.1 GCA_031254075.1 Clostridiales bacterium | reverse complement strand
CGCCAATATTTACGATTTCGGGAAGCGCGTTACGCTCTGCGGACGACCGCGGCGGTAGGGGCGATTCATCAACCGGCATATAGAATCCGTCCTCCATAAGATGCACAACGCCGTCAATAAATACAACTTCAAGTTCGACCATTTCCGCAATCGTCCGCACGGGAAGGAATGTTCTGCCCTCCATAATAAACGGCTCTGTTCCCTCGTCGAATTGAACAAACTCGTTGTTAAACGCCACGTGAACACCATAAATAATTTCGCGCAGATTCGACCCCGCCGTCGCAACCGTTCCGAAAAAAAATAAAGCGAAAATTATTCCGAGAATAAAATATTTCGCTCCATAAAATTTTTTTCTTATCATTTTATAACCATTCCCTTCTGCACCAATAGCCACTGTGCTTCGACGAATTCTCCAACCCTTTCTTTTCCTTATGCAATTCGTCGATTATTTCCATTATTTTCACCTCTAATGGTTTAATTCGACGCCGATATGCATTTTCCTTTATATCTTGTTTTTTTCAAATTAGATTGGCGTGTTTAAGGAAGAAGCAAAAAGGCGGCAGACTTTTTATGGTCTGCCGCCTTTTATCGTGTAAAAGCCGTTTATTTTATATCCGTTTTAATTTAAAGACGCTTACTAAATTGTGAAGGAGTTCTGCTTGGCTGGAAAGTTGCTCTGAGGCGGCGGCTGATTCTTCAGATGTTGCGGAGTTGTTTTGAACAACGGTTGTTATTTGCGCCAATCCTTCTGTTACATGGCGTACCGCTTGGGTCTGTTCTTCCGATGCTACGGCGATTCCGGTTATGATGGTTGCGACTTTTTCTATATCTTCGACTATTGTTCTTAACGCTTCGGCTGTTTGAACTGCGATTCCCGTACCTTCGGATACGCGGTTGCCGGATTCTTCGATTAGTTCGGCGGTTTCCCTTGCGGCTACTTGGCTTCTGCCTGCGAGGGTTCTGACTTCTTCTGCGACAACAGCGAAGCCTTTGCCGTGTTCGCCCGCTCGTGCCGCTTCGACTGCGGCATTTAAAGCAAGCAAGTTGGTTTGGAACGCAATGTCTTCGATTACCTTTATTATTTTGGTAATTTTATCGGAGGATTCTTTGATGCCGTCCATAGCCGCAAGCATATTTTTCATATCCTCGTCGCCCTTGGAAGCACTTACCATTGTGTGGTTTGAGAATGCTTCCGCTTCTTTCGCGTTTTCAGCGTTGCGGGTTGTGCTGTCGTTAATAACCGTAACGGTTGCGTTCAGTTCCTCAACGGACGACGCTTGTTCGCTTGCGCCCTCGGCTAATTTGATACTGCTGTCTGAAATAGAACGCGACCCGTCGGATACCTGTGACGCGGATACGGATATATCTGTAATTACTCGGTTTAACTGCGATATGATATGCAGAAGCGAGGTTTTAATGTTTGAGAATTTTCCTACATATTCGCGTTTTATTTCTTGGTCTAAATTGTTTGCGGCAAGGGCATCAAGTACGGTGGAAATTTCGTCTATATACGATTCCACATTAGTTACGGTGGAGTTTACAGCCTCTTTAATCGTGAGGAAATCGCCTTTGTAATTGCCCTTTATATTGTGGTCAAAATTACCTTCCGATACATATTTTAATACGTCGGATGCTTCCTGTATCGGAGCGATTATGGCTTCGAGCAATTCGTTTAACACAGACATAAGGCTTGCCCAATCGCCTTTATAAACGGAAGTGTCTATTCTTGTAGAAAGCTTGCCGTCTATTGCCGCGCTTATAAGAACATTTACATCGTTGTTTATTCGTTGCAGAGTATCTTTGAAAGAATTAACGGTGTCATTTAACACTTTTTTCTTGCCCGGCATTATCGGCATTTCAAAGTTGAAATTACCGTCGCCAAGCTCGTTTATTGACGTAAACATCGCAACCGAGTCGCTGATAAGACCTTCGATTAATCCGTTTACGCTTTCGGCAACATCTTTATATGAACCGGAAAAATCTGAGGTATTCATTCTTGCGTCGATATCGCCGTCTTTGTTAATTGTTTGCGAAATATCTTGCAGTTTGAATATTAATTGATTTATAACGTTTATCATATCCGAAAAACTTCGTGCCAGCTTACCCAGTTCATCCTGCGAAGACATATCTATGTTAACGTTTAAATATCCTTTTGAAACATTGTCTGCCACACTAACCAAAGCGTTAATCGGACTTAGTATGCTTTTTGTGATGGCAACGCTGAGAAACAGGAATATAAACAGTTCAATGACAAGCATAACAGCAATTATAACCAGAGTCGCGCTTTCATAAGTAACCAGTTCATGGGATTTATCTTCTTTAATTTCATGGAAACGCCCGCTCAGTGCCTGTATGTTAGCAATGGATGTTTCTGCCGCAGGTAATACATCGTTACGCAAAAGAGCCAGTGCCTCGTCGGTTTTTCCTTCATCTCTCAGGCTAAACACCCTGCCGGCTTCCACATGCATAAATCTGTGGGCTTGGTCTACCTCTGACATCAACCTTGCAAGCTCATTGTCGTTTACAGCGCTTGCATTTTCGCCGCCGCGCCATGTTCCGTAAGCGCACACATCAGGGTCAATCGAACCGCGGAACGGCTCGTTGTAAGTAACTGCAGAAACAACTAAAAACCGCCATTGCTGATGCGCTTCAACTACCGAAACAATAGAATCGTTCGCCACTGTGAGAACATCCAAATCACCGGACAAATTCCGAATCTGCGTGATTCGTAACATGCTGAACAATCCAAGAACCAGTGCAAGTGAAAAAATGCACAGCAAGCCGCCGACAATTTTCGTCCGCAATTTTAATCTCATTACAAGCCCTCCTCGTTTTTTTGATAAGTTTATAAACATGGCATTTTACATTTTAGGATGTCATGTAGAAAATTGTATCCTGCCTTGATTATGGCTCTTGACTCTCGAGGTGTCAAGAATATTGGAAGAGCTTCCACGTCAACCTAATTCAAAAAAAAGTTACGAGCCGTTGTTTTCCTGATATTTTTCTTCTCCGTTGATGAAATGACCACTCTGATGGATTGTAAAATAGGTAAATGCAGGTTATATTAACAACACAGATGAAATCTCTGAAAGGAAGCAAGCGATGAAAAAAATATTTTTTCTGCTTCTGCTTTTAATTTTTTCCGCTTGTGCGGATGTTTCCCTGCCGACGGCAGAGTCGGTGACTTTGCCTGCGCAAAATGCGTTTCCGTTTCGGTTTTCAACGGAAGATTTATATGGAAATACGGTGACGGATGCTTCGCTTGGCGGAAAGGATTTTTATTTTGTTTATTATTGGACGACTTGGTGTCCTTCCTGCGTATCGGGAATGCCGGGTTTGGCGCAATTGGCGGAAGAATACGGCGACAGGGTCGGATTTATCACGCTGCTCGGTGATTTTTCCACCGCGGGCGAAAACGCGATTCGCATTACCGAAAACGCGGGCGCGTCGTTTTCCACCGTAGACGCACGGCATGGAGAATTCGCGCCGCTGATGAATTTGCTTAATTCCGGTTTCGTTCCGACAACTGTTTTGCTTGACGCAAACGGAAATGTTATCGGCGAGCAAATTGTCGGAAGCAATCTCGATGTTTTCACCGCCGCAATCGAAGGCGCGTTAAAACAATGAAAAAATTTCAATTAACATTGCTTGTTTCCGGAATAATCATGACCGCCGTAGGCATCGCAAACGGCGAAGCATCGGAAATTCTGGCGAAAGCAACAGTCGTCTGCATGGAATGCATAGGAATCGGCTGATGAAACACACACGCCTGATAACGCAACTCGTTTCTTTCTTAATCCAAAATCCATTTTTAAATAATTTTTTCACCGGTAAAATATACGACGGCGAGTTGAAGCGTGCCTGTACCCCGGGGCTTAATTGCTATTCATGCCCCGCGGCGGCAGTGTCTTGCCCTATGGGTGCGCTTCAACTTTTTTTTGCCGGCGCAAAGCAAAGCATCAGCCTCTATGTAATCGGATTTTTACTTTCAACGGGCGTCGTCTTCGGCAAATTCATCTGCGGATTCGTATGCCCGATGGGTCTTGCGCAAGACCTTCTCTACCGTATCAAATCACGCAAATTAATTTTACGCTTGCGTTTTATTCGCTACACAAAATACCTCGTTCTCGCTCTGTTCGTAATAATTCTGCCGCTTGTCGTTCGCAATGAAATCTCCGGTCTCGGCACCCCTTGGTTTTGTACATATATTTGCCCGTCAGGAACACTGTTCGGAGCTGTTCCGTTGCTTGCCGCAAACGATTTTTTGCATCAATTCATCGGTATTTTATTCTTCTTAAAAATTTCCGTTCTAATCATCGTCGTCA
>JAIRVD010000181.1 GCA_031254075.1 Clostridiales bacterium | reverse complement strand
TTATTTCCGGTAAAACCGCAAAATCCACCCATATATGTCACCCTCTAATTTCTTTCCATACTGCGATAAAAAAATACTTCGTTAATGCTACACTTTTTTTTACGCAATCGCTACAATATGCTAAAATAAATTCAAAAAATGGAGGTTTTTATATGCATCCGATATTTGAAAAATTGCAAACGCTACGAATCGTCCCTGTTATTGTAATCCACGATGCGGCGAAGGCTGTGCCGCTGGCGAAGGCACTGTGCGACGGCGGGTTGCCTTGTGCGGAAGTAACGTTTCGAACGGCGGCGGCGGCGGACGCAATTCGTGCGATAGCAAAGGAGTTTCCCGAAATGCTTGTCGGCGCGGGAACGGTTCTGAATGCGAAGCAAGCAGACGAGGCGATTGAAGCGGGCGCCAAGTTTTTGGTTGCCCCCGGGCTTAATCCCGAAACGGTGCGTCACGCCCGGTCAAAGGGCGTTCCGATGTTGCCCGGCGTTTGTACGCCGAGCGAAATTGAGTTGGGATTATCGCTTGGGCTGGAGGTTTTGAAATTTTTTCCGGCGGAGCAGGCAGGCGGGACAATCATGTTAAAAGCACTTTCCGCGCCGTATGTAAATATGCGATTTGTGCCGACGGGCGGACTTACTCCGGCTAATGTTAATGATTATCTTTCGATAAAAAGCGTGGTTGCCTGCGGCGGAAGCTGGATGGTGAAGGACGAGCTAATCGCGTCGGGTGATTTCGCAAAGATAACGGAGCTTACGCGAGAAGCCGTCGCACTTGCCGGTTGATGCATCATATAATTGTAAATCCGAAAGCGGGGCGCAGCCGAATAACGGTTTTTTTAGAGTCCCTTGAAAAACTTTTTAGTCAAATCAAAATCGAATTCAAAAAACACAGTTTGGCAGACGCAAATGAATTTTCCGATGAAGACGTGGTAATAGGAATCGGCGGCGACGGAACATTTCAAGAGCTTGCGTCAGCATTATTCGGCGCAGGAAAGAAAAATCGTTTTGCAATTTTCCCTGCGGGAAGCGGCAATGATTTTGCGATGTCATTGGAGAGCGGAAAACGCGCCGCGCTTTCGAAATACGGAAAAAACGCGGAACATAACGCCCGCGTTTTTTTTGAAATGTTAATGCGCGGCGAAACTCGTTCCATTGATGTAATCACCGCGAACGGCACGGCATATTTGAATATCGGAAACATGGGTCTTGATGCGCGAATCGTGCAAAACGCGGAGGTGTTAAAGGAACGATTCGGCAGACACGCATATCTTGCGGCGGTGTATAAAAGCATTGCCCGTCATAAAAATCTTCCGCTTACAATTGAAGTTAACGGCAAAAAAATCGAAGACGAATTTACGTTGATTGCGGTTTGCAACGGGCAGTATTATGGCGGCGGAATGCGAATCGCGCCGTCCGCGAGCATTGATGACGGCAAAATAACGTTATGCCTTGTCGAAGGAATGCCGCGTCCGAAAACGATGATTTTGTTTCCGTCAATTTTAATGGAACGTCACACAAAATTGAAAATCGTAAAATACATTGAATGCGAAAGCGTAAAAATAATTTCCGCCGGAGCGGAAACGCTTTGTCTTGACGGAAACCTGTACCCCTGTGAAGATGAAATCGAATTTAAAATTCATCCGAAGGCAATGGATGTGTTTATATGAGCCACTATTTTGTGGAAAACCCCGATGTTTTAACGCGCGAGCGTGAGCTGGAGCTTGAAATTTTCGGGGAGAAACTTCGTTTCTTAACAAACAACGGACTTTTTTCCTGCGATAAAATTGACGAAGCTTCGCTTACGCTGATAAAAAACCTGCCCCCTATAACGGGGGCTTTCTTGGATTTGGGTTGCGGTTATGGCGTGATTGGCATTGCGCTTGCAAAAAAATTTCCGATAGCGCTGACGCAAAGCGATATAAACGGCGTCGCGTTGGAATACGCGCAAAAAAACGCGAAGCTGAACGGAGTTTCTTCTAATGTAATACATTCCGACGGCTTTGAAAAAATTTTCGGCGCATTTGATGTTATTACACTAAACCCGCCGATTCACGCGGGAAAGGAAACGATGTTCCGTCTGTATGAAGAATCCGCCGCGCATTTGCGCCCCGGCGGTTCGTTCTTCATCGTGATACAAAAAAAACACGGCGCGGAAAGTTCCGTGAAAAAAATAAATGAAATTTTTCAAACTTGCAACGTGATATATAAAAAAAAGGGCGTCTTTGTAATTGAATGTTACAATACGGTGACAAGCGGAACACAAACGAATACAACACGTTCATTAGGGTGAAAATAAAAATTAAATCTTTAGTGAGGTGTTAGAAATGAAAAAAATTTTGCTGACAGCGATTATGATTATCATAATGGCAACAACGGCGTTCGGAGTCGCGCAGTTTGACGAGAACGGCAATCTGATTGAAAATGAAGTTCTCGAAGGCGGAATTGTTCCGATGATAGGCGGCTTGGACGTGGTTTCGTTTCCGGCGTTCGGTTCTGCGACGGGCGAAATAATTGAGCTTTGGACAAATGATGCAAGCGAAGCGGAATTTATCCGAATCCGCACGGCACTCAGCGGCGACCTCGAAGACGAGTTCACCGAAACTGATTTTCAGTTGCATTTTAACACGCTGATAATCGGCGAAATGCCGCAAATCGGCGACACGATTACTGGTTTCTTTGATAATAATGTTCCGATGATAATGATTTATCCCGCGCAGCATGTTGCAATCGCGCTGATAAATCGCGCCGATGACCTTCCGCGCATAATCGTTGACCGTTTTAACGAAGACTGGGTAAGCTCCGCAGAGCAGTTTCATCTGAACATCGGTGATAATACCGAAATCGTTTACCAAAACGGCGACGCGTTCGTCGGCGAAATCGAAGAACTAATCGGACGAATCCTCATGGTCGAATTCATGATTTCGCATCGCAATTTTCCCGAAACAATTCCGAATCCGCAGAAAATTACAATTCTGTACGAACGCGCGGTTCATCCCGGCATCGCAATTGATTGGGATTTGAACGAAGAATTTGACGTAACTTTCTACGACGAAAGCATTTGGGAAAATTTCGAATGGAGCGGCGATGAAAATGCCGACCTTAACAGCTACGATATCGTAATCACAATCAACGGACTTTCGCGCGGCGTTCCCGCAAGCCACGCAACCGTCGGCGATTCCGTTTTCCCCAATTATGTACCGCTTCGCGCTGTCACCGAAATGCTCGGTTACATCCCCACTTGGAATGCCGAACTCCGCGAAATAGTCGTTAACAGCCCGCGCGGCGAAATTACACTCCGCATAGACTCGCCATACTACACCCTCATCAGCCCCAACGAAATCATCTCCTCCTTCACACTCGAACCGCCAATCATCATTAACAACTTCACCTATGTTCCGCTCGCGTTCTTCCGCGAAGTATTCGGCTTCAATAACGTTCACTTCGAAGGCGGAAATATTTCACTCGATAACGGAGAAATTGTGCGATAAAAAAAATTCACAATCGAGTAGGAGGCTACCCATTAATTGAGTAGCCGACC
>JAIRVD010000095.1 GCA_031254075.1 Clostridiales bacterium | reverse complement strand
TTAATTAACAGAAATCAAATACAATTCCGGTAGAAAAATAATTTCGGCGTTTTCTGCTTGTTCTTCGAAGGCGGCGATGACGGCGTTGATTTTACGTTGTTCGGGGGTGAGGGGTGAGTCCCACCATGGGCGAATGATGTCTTTGAGGTCGGGTTCTGTGCGCATGATGATATGGATGCCGTATTCCGTGAGGATGGGTTCGGAGATTTCGCCGATTTCGAGGTTGCGGGTTGCTTCTTCGAATTCGGGAGTCATGACTTCGGCGATGAAGGTGTAGCCTTGCGGGTATGTTTCCATGCCGGGGTCTTGACCGAATTCGGCGATAAGTGCGTCGAAGTCTTCGCCCGCGATTGCCCGCGCGTGAATTTCTTTTGCGTGGACGAAGGCGTCTTCTTCGTTTTCGAAATCGTCAAGCGTAATCATGATGTGTTTTGCCGCAAAAATTTCTTCTTCGGATTCTTCTTCCGCGTAAGACGCGAACGGCGCGAAAAGGTCGGCGTCGGTGATAATTGCTTCGAGAACCTTATCCGCCAAACCATATTGCATATCGGTTGTGATTAAATGCTCAATGTTTACGAATCCGTAAGAAAAAAGCATTTCGTAAAACTCCGCCTCGCCGTATACTTGAATCATTTCGTTGATATTGGCGGTATATTCGTCGATTTCATCTTGGGTCAGTGTGATGTTCAGTTGCTCCGCGTGTTCGGCAGCGATTGCCAAGATTGCCGATTGGCGCACGGCTTCTTCGAGAACGGCGCGTTCCCATTCGTCGGCGGGCATTGAGTAATAATCGGCGTAAAGAGTTTGCATCGCGCCCTGAACCATTATGCTGACGATGTCGGCATTGAGATTTCTGCCGTTTACGGTTGCGACAGGAACGTTTAACATCGCGGTAAGAATTTCACGCGAGCTTTGCGGCGTAATAATCGTGACGGTTTGCGTATCCTGTTCCCAGCCGACCTCTGCGCCGAAGCTTTCGGCGATTGCGCGGGTCGGGACGAAGGTTCTGTCGCCGACGATTTGCGCGGGAATGTCGAGCGTAATCAATTCGTTATTGCGAATCAAAACCTCGCTGCCGATTGTAAGCGAAATATTTATGTCGTTTCGTTCGGCGGTAACGGTTTGCGTCGCGGGATTCCATTCAACGGTTGCGCCGAGCGCTTCAAAGATTGCGCGCAGCGGTACGAGGATTCTGCCGTCACTGTTAACGGGCGGCTGTTCGAACGAAACGGGATTTCCGTTAACGTTAACGCTTATATCTGATGCAAATGCCGGAACGGAAAAAATAATTATCGCAATTAAAAACAGAATTTTTTTCATATTAGTTCACCGGAATATTATAAAGCGCAGGAAGAAAAACGATGTCTGCGTTTTGTGTCATTTCGTCAAATCCGGTGACTATGGCGTTTGACATAAGCTGTTCGAGTGTCGGCGGGCCGGGGTCCCACCACGGGCGGCTGATGTTTTCGGGGTTTCGGTCCGGTTCTATGCGCAGAATGATGTGAAATCCGTAAGTTGTGCGTACGGGTTCGGAAATTTCGCCGATTTGAAGATTACGTGTTGCTTCTTCAAATTCCTGAACCATTGCGCCCGATACAAATGAGTAACCATTCGGAGACGCCTCCATTCCGAGGTCTTCTCCGTATTCTGCGATTAGCGCGTCAAAATCTTCGCCTGCAACAGCGCGTGCCCAAAGCTCCATTGCGAGAACTTCGGCTATCGGAATGGATGCTTCGTATGCAAGCATCGCGGCTTCGTATGCTTCTTCATAGCCCTCTTCGCCTTCTGCAAATTCGATTTCGGTAGCTTCGAACGCAACTAAAATGTGCTTCGCGCCTAATATTTCTTCTTCAGCCTGTTCTTCCATGTGTGCCTCAAACTGCGCGAACATCGAACTGTCTTCCATAATCATGGTAATTACCTTATCTGCCAAAACGTAGATAATATCGGTTGTCATTAAATGTTCCATGCTGACATAACCGTAAGAAGTAAGCATTTCGGCAAATGCTTCTTCGCCGTACATTGCTACTGTCATGTCGATTCCGGCGGTGAATTCGTCTATATCGTCTTGGGTCAGCTCTATATTGTGCTGATTTGCGAAGCTTTGCACTACCGCCAAAATTGCCGCGTGTTCCACCGCTTTTTCAAGAACGGCGCGACTATATTCCTCGCCGGAAAGCTCGGGAGATTCTGCCTCGATTGTTTGCTGCGCACCGGCAATCATAAGCGTAACGATTCCCGTGCCGAGTTCCGTGTCGTTTACCGTCGCGACGGGGGAATTTTGCAAAATCATTTCTTCAAATTCTAAGTTTGAAGCATCAACGGGTCCGGTTCTGTTCATGCTGTCGCATGACACAAGCAATAGCATCATTGCAATTACAAAAGCAAAAAACACTGTCGTACATAATTTTTTCATTTTTACACTCCTACTATTCTATTAAATTTTTTTTCGTGTTTAATTGTCGAACTTTCATCGTGACCGGGAAAAACCTTTACTTCCTCGGGCAGTGTGAAAAGTTTTTCGCGTATGCTCGAAAGAAGCGTTTCGTAGTCACCGGTCGGCATGTCTGTTCGTCCTATTGTTTCTTTGAAAAGCGTGTCGCCCGTGAAGACGATGCCGGCATTTTCATCGTAATAACAAACGCCGCCCGCTGTATGCCCCGGCGTGTGAATTACTTTTATTTCGCAGTTTGCGAAAGAAAACACATCGCCGTCTTTGAAATGCTTGTCCGGCGCAACGGAAATTTCCAAGCTCCTCAGGCCCGAACGGTTATGCTCGGTATTCCGCAAAAGATTCGTTTCGTTTTCGTGTGCATAAATCGGCGCGTTCGTTAATACTTTTAAATTATTCGCGCAAAAAGTATGGTCGAAATGTCCGTGCGTAAGCAAGATTGCTTTTACGGCAATTTTATTCTGTTCTACGGCTTCGCGAACCGTTTCATACGAATCGCCCGGGTCTATGATAATTCCTTCGCGTGTTTCTTTGTCAAAATAAATATAAATATTCTGACCGTACGGATTATCATTAATAATTAAGAGTTCCATTGTTGCTCCTTTCGAAAATAAATTATTGAAACCATACAATAAAAAAAAAGCAAAGTAAATGAAAACAACGTTTTTTAATTAATATTTACATTTTGTTCATTTGTGTTAAGATAAAAATACACAATACTGGGGGTGTGCCGATTTGAAATATAATTTTTATTTGTTTGACTTGGACGGAACACTTACAAACTCAAAGGAAGGTATTGGAAACTCGTTGCGGTACGCGCTTGATTTTTTGGGCGTTGAAACGAAAGTTGAAAACATTTCTCCGTTTATCGGGCCTCCGATGCGTTACAGCTTTCGCAATCATTTTGGCATGTCGGAAGAAATGACCGAAATTGCCGTAAAAAAATACCGCGAATATTTCGCCGAAAAAGGAATTTTCGAAAACGAATTATATCCCGGTATAATCGAAATGTTAAAACGTGTCAAGGCAGGCGGCGCAAGGACCGCAATGGCAACGTCAAAAGTAACCGAGTATGCCGAAAGAATCGCCGTTCATTTTGAAATACGCGAATACTTTGATTTCATCTGCGGCAGCGAATGGAGCGGCGGGCGCAGCGCGAAAAAAGAAATTATCTCCGATACCCTGAAATTATTCTGCGCAACTCCCGAACGCGCAGTAATGTTTGGCGACAGAAAATACGATATCATCGGCGCGCGCGAAGCGGGCATCGACGGCATCGGCGTATCCTGGGGCTTCGGCAGCATCGAAGAGCTCAAAGAAGCCGGCGCGACGGTTATTATCAATTCGCCGGATGAAATTCTCTAGCCGTTTTTAATCGAATCATCTCATCACGCTCGTGTTCTTCCAGTTGGTTTGATATGTATTTTACGCGTGTTTCATACATCGGAATTGCAATATTCCGTAATGCGGACACGCGTTTTTTTGTTCGCTTTACGCGGATTTTTAATTGTGACAGAGTTTCTTCGATTTTTTTCAGTTCGCTTTCCTTCGAAAGAAACATTTCTCGCGTAAAAAATGCTTCGTCGGATGCGGCAGTTGTTTCGAAAAAATTGTTAAGCGTATTTGTTTCGAGCAGTTCGCAAATTTTTTCGCCGTTTTCCATTTTTGCGATTGTCAGTGCGTGTTCGGCGAGAAGGAAAAGTTTTTTTACTTCTTCGCGAAGCTCGTTTGCGATTTTTTCGGTGCGTTTCAGTTCAAGCGTCAGCGCGTTTTGCTTTAATTCAAGCAGGTCGTGACCTTTTCGCGCGAGTGTTAAATTTGTTTTCGCAAGAATCAAATTTTTTTTCGTCGGCAAGGCATCCATAAAATTTCTCCATTCCCAAAATTTTGTAGAATATTTTTGCAACTGCTTGCTTAAACTTAATAGAAGAAAAAATGTGCAGAGCAAAAACAGCTCTGCTTTATAGGGGGAGTAAATAATATGCCGGCTGTTGGAATTGTAGGATTTAACGGACACGAAATGACGCGCGCGTTTTTACGAATGAGCCAGGGAACCGCAAATTGCTACCATATAACCGACAGGCAGCCGCGCGGACCAAAGGTAAATATTTTGGTTGCGGCGGAAGCGTCGCCGGTATTGGCGGAAATTATTCCGTCGCTCGGAAGCGAAGATTTTTTAATAATTAATTCCGATGATAAAAATATATTTTCGATGCTCGAAAATATAAATGTGGACGAAAATGCGAAATTAATCACCTACGGATTCAATAATCGCGCGTGTATAACTGCGTCAAGCGTTACGAACGATGGCGTGCAAGTGTGTATTCAGCGTGGGTTCACGGGTATTGACGGCTTTGAACGAGAGCCTCATGAGTTTTCCGCGCGTGCCAACGGAGAACACTCCATGTCTGTTTTAGGCGCCGCTGCCGCATGGGTTGTTCTAAATACAAATATATGATAATATGATAATATGATAGAATATTCTCGTGATGTGTAAATAGTGATAAATCGAAAAGGACGGATGATTATGGTAGTCAATATGGAAAACAATAATAACAACAGCATCGACATCGGCGGACGCATTCAATCAGAGTTTACGTTCAGCCACGAAATTTACGGCGAAGGCTTTTGGCGCTTCGATGTAGAAGTAGGTCGCCTCAGCGGACAAAGCGATGTTCTTCCCGTTACCGTTTCTGAACGAATCGTTGACCGCGATAAAATGCGTCCGGGGCAAGCCATACGCATTTCGGGGCAAATTCGCTCTTATAACAACTATGTAGAGGCTGACAGAAAAAACAAGCTTGTGCTTACGATTTTCGCGCGCGATATTACCCTTCTCGCCGAAGCTCCGTCTGACAGCCCTAACGATGTTTTCCTCGACGGTTATTTGTGCAAACCCGCAATCTACCGCACCACCCCGTTCGGCCGCGAAATCTCAGACCTTCTTATTGCCGTTAACCGCTCATACAATAAATCTGACTACATACCATGTATCGCATGGGGTAGAAACGCGCGTTATGCGGGCAAACTTCAAGTCGGCGACCACATCCGCATCTGGGGCAGAATGCAATCCCGCCAATACCAGAAGAAGCTCGATGACGTGACCGTTTTGGAAAAAACCGCCTACGAAGTCTCCATCTCCAAAGTCGAAATCGTAACACCTGATTCCGAAACCAGAGTCGAAACATCATCTGTAAATACCGAAGCTTCCCCCGGCACAGACATGGAATAAATTGTGTCGGTTGAGTACATAAAAAAACAGCCCGAATCGGCTGTTTTTTTGGTGTCCTTTTTAGTTACTTTTCCCTGCTGCCATCTCCAGAATTTGATTGCTTCGTTTTATGAAGGAAGACATTTGCTCGGTGGGGAGGGGTTTGTGTGAGAGCATTGCGAGGTCGTAGAGATGTGAGGCGATTAGTTCTGTGTCAGAGCTGCGTTCGGTTAGCGGGGCTATTTCGATTAGGGTTTTCACGAGGGAGTGGTTGCGATTAAGAACCAAGGTCAGTTCGTCTTCGAACATTCCCGGCGGAAGACTTGCGCCGCCACCGAACATTTTTGACATTTCCTGCATACGGCGGGATTGTTCCGAGAGAAGGATGACTGAGGAAATATCGGAAGATTTCAGATGCTGAACTTCGACTTTGAGTTTTTCGCTTTTAAGAATTTCGCGGAAGCGGGCTTCGAGACCTTCGGGTTGGCTGTCGTCAACTGAGATATCGTCGTCCTTGAGCTCGTTGGTGATGTCAGAGTCGATGCGCGTGAATTTTACTTCCGGTTCGTACATTTCCAGATAATTCACGAATGGCGTGTCGAGGTTTGTTGCAAGAAGAACCGCTGACAAGCCCTGTTCTTTGAACATTTGAATGTATTGCGATTGCAGTTGTTCGTTGGTTACATAATAGACGGTTTTCTTCTGGGGTGTCTTTTCTTCTTCGGTTTTTTCGGGGAGGGGGATGTTTTCTAAAAATTCCTCAAGCGTTTGGTGTTTGCCTTCCGTTGTTTTATACAACACACTGCCCTTAATTTTATCATATAATTCGCGCTCTTTTATGCAGCCGTATTTGATAAACGGCGCAATATCGTCCCAGTAGCCGTTGTATTGCTCGCGGTCTTTTTTGAAAAGACCGTTTAATTTGTCGGCGACTTTTCGGGAAATATAGCCCGACATTTTTTTAACGGTTGCGTCGTTCTGAAGAAAACTACGCGAAACATTAAGCGGAAGGTCGGGGCAATCCATTACGCCCTTCAGAAGCAGAAGATATTCGGGAATTACTTCCTTAATATTATCCGCAACGAAAACTTGATTGTTGAAAAGCTTTACTTGACCTTCGATATACTCAAGGTCATGCTTCATTTTGGGGAAATACAAAACTCCCTTTAAGCGGAACGGGTAATCCATGTTTAAATGAATCCAAAATAAAGGCTCGTTGAAATCGGTGAAAACCTTGTGATAAAAGGCTTTGTATTCTTCGTCGGTGCATTCATTTGCGGGTTTAAGCCACAGCGGAGATGTATCATTGATTGGTTTCGGCGGTTCTTTTTCGGTTTCTTCGCCGTCGTCGGTGTCGTCGGCGTCTTTCGGAGGCTCATCTTCCTTTATTTCTTCAATATAAATAGGCACGGGAACGAAATTGCAATACTTCGTTAACACGCTGCGAAGCTTGTACACCTCAAGAAATTCCTCGCCGCTTTCGCCGATAAACAGCGTAATTGTTGTTCCGCGCTCTGTTTTCGGGCTGGCGTGCATTTCGTATTCGATTCCGCCTTCGCATTCCCAGCGCGTTGCTTCCGCGCCCTTCTTATACGAAAGGCTGTCGATTTGAACCCGCTCACTCACCATAAACGCCGAATAAAATCCAAGCCCGAAATGCCCGATTATATCGCTTGACGCGTCGGTTTTCTCCTTATATTTTTCGATAAACGCGTTCGCGCCCGAAAACGCGATTTGGTTTATATATTCCTTAATTTCGTCCGCAGTCATTCCGATGCCGTTGTCATCGAAAATAATTTGCTTGTTCGTCTTGTCCACTTTCACTTTTACGAAAAATTCCTCGTCGGGCTCAAGCTTTGCGTCGCCCATGTCAGCGAGTTTTTTCAACTTCGTAATTGCGTCCGCGCCGTTCGAAACCAATTCGCGCACAAAAATATCCATATCGGAATACAGCCACTTCTTTATAATCGGCAGAATATTCTCGCTATGGATTGATAAATTTCCCTTTTCCATTTCAAATACCACTCCTTGGTGATTTTTTTTACTTTATGTTAATGTTTTTTTTTTTATTGTCAACCTCGTAAATCGAATTTTATACAATAACTCTAAAGGTTTCAACAATCAAGGAAGGATTTACGACAGGGAAAATATTTTTTTCCTTTTCGGAAAGGACTTCCGAAAACCCTATTTGAAATTCCTATACACAGATTGCGGTATAGTGCCACACATTACAAAACCGCCTTTGTTGCACCAACGACTTAGGCGGTTTTTGCTTTAATATTGCTCCGCATCATCAATGGCATGGATTGACTGCTCCTTTTGATTAAATAATAATTTACGCTTTCCGGGGATTAAATCAAATTTACATGCTCCATGCCCATAGTCAAAATTCCAATTAAAAAACTGCATGGAATCAGTGCCGAGCAAAAATTTGAACGGTACGCTTAGGCTTGTCATAAATGTCCAGTTATAACCAACCCAATCACCTATGCGGATTTCGGGAAGTATGACTTCGTAGCAATCTTCAACAGGCAAACCGGAAGCAACGGTCGGGGCGTTTTCACCGATGAGCTGTTTTCCTTTGCGTATCCAGTTTTCATCATAACCAAGTTTTAGCAACTCATCACGGCTGATTGTTGTGCAGTTTGCGCCGGAGTCTACTTTGTAAGCGACTAACTGCATTGTTGCTGCGCCACTTGGTTTGATATATACAGGCAATATTACGAAGCCGTCCGAATTAAAACTAACTGTGTTCGCCAACAACAATCCCCCCCAAGCTATATCTGCGTTGAAGCGTAATCCCTTCAAATACTGCGCCGCGAGGTACAGGCAAATCTACTTGCAATGCAAATAATTCGCTGAAATTATCGCCGGTATAAAGCACAATCCCAACAGGATTTAGCATATAATCTTCTTCCATTTG
>JAIRVD010000372.1 GCA_031254075.1 Clostridiales bacterium | reverse complement strand
CAAACAAATAGCGATTAACAAGCTTTCTTCGCAGATGGGGCTGACGAGCCGTACTCTGCGTCATTGGGAATCGGAAGGGCTTTTCAAAAGCGAAAGAGATGATTCGGGTTGGCGGGTCTATGACGAGGATGCGGTTTTACGCATCGGAATTACGGCATTGCTTCGGAAAATTGATATTCCGATAAGCGAAATAAAACTTGTCGCCGAAGAAAAATCTTTTGAAAGTTTACGCGTCGCCGCAGAAAAAAAACTTTCATTAATAGAAACGCAAAAAGTCGAAACGATTTCAATTGAAAATCGTTTAACAAAATTTCTCAAGTTTTTGCGTGCGCAGGAAAATAATCCGATAACCGAAGAAAGTTTAAAATTGCTTTCAGATTTCAATGACGAAAAGGAGAGTTTTAACATGTCAGAATTAAAATTTGTAGTTCTTCCGAAGATGAGAGCGGCAGGAAACATTTCGGTGGGCATCTCGCCCGAAGAAGACGCAATGAACCCCGTGTTCGAATGGATTGACTCTGCGGGGCTTGCCGGAACGGCGCGTTTCTTCGGCGGAAACATGCCTCCGATGCCGAGTGGCGAGGGCAAACCATATGGCTACGGAATGTGCGCGTCAATTCCGAAAGACGTTGTCATTCCCGAGCATCTCGCCGAAATCACCGTACCCGGCGGCGTTTACGCAATGCTTGAAAGCACCGACGACATTCCCGCTTCGTGGAAAAAACTAATGTCGCTGCTATCGCAAAACAAAAAATACAAATCCGACCGTTCGCGTCAATGCTACGAAGAACACATCAAAAACGACAGAGGTGATTTCTTGCTCTATCTGTATGAGCCGGTGAAGTGATTTCAAAAATTGTCAAAAATGATATAATCATTAAATGAAACCATATAATTTATTGTTTTCACTTCTTGAGCAAATCGAAATCGGTTACGGGCAAAGCAAAATAAAAGAAATGGCGTTGCAAATGCATATTTCCGATGTGCATTTGCAGCGCGTTTTTAAATTTATTTTCGGAATGCCGATTGCAAGTTATATTCGTTCGCGCAGATTGGCGTTAAGCGTCGAGCAATTGCTTAACACAGATTTGCGCATTGTTGATATTGCGCAAAACGCAGACTTTGAATATGAACGAACCTATATAAGAGCGTTCAAACGCGAATTCGGAATTTCGCCGGGAAAGTATCGCGAGTCGGGGGGAATCATAAAAATTGTTCCGCCGTTTTCGTTGTGCGACAAAAACAAACTTGACGAAGGTTTAATTTACGGACCGGAAATTGTTATGGTTCCGGAATTTTATGTTATCGGACGACTGTACAAAATAAAATTCGGGGATGCGGAAACCCCAAATTCTGTCGGAAGAAAATTTGAAAATGAAATGCGCGAAATTCCCGGCGCGGTTAATCCTGGCGTGTACACCGGCTTGACGCGGATTACCGAAGCTTCGAGAGCGGAGAACGGAACAATGTATCTGCCGTCGGTTCAAGTGAAAAACATAAAAAACATTCCCGAAGGATTTACGGGCGACCGCTTCCCCGCGTCTTTATGCGCGCGTTTCCGATATGTCGGCGAACATCATTATCGCGACATAAATTGGTGCAGAGCAAAAAAAATGTATTCGGCAATAAATGAATTTACGGATAATTTAAAAGAATATCATTCACTGCGTAATGAGTTATTCTTTGAGCGCATTGACATAAACGAATACGACGGATTTTTTTGCAAAATGGAATGGTTCACGCCGCTGGTAAAAATATAATGTTATTTTTTGTCCATTGCCTCTCTGAAATTGATGATATAAAAAACTATCATTAATTTGGGGAGGTTTTTTTATGAATAAAAATGATTTGCTTGAAACGCATCCGTTCACCCGTTACGGGAAATGCCCGTGCAGACCCGAAAAAGATGTTATTGAAAAGACAGGTGAAATTTTTAGAAAATCAAAGGACACGGCTTCCTTTGTGGAAGAACTTGAAAAAAGCCGAATCAAAGGCAAAAAAATATGGTTCGACGCGGAACAGAATACAATTTTTATTTCAAAGCCGTTCGCGTGTGAAAGCGGCGGCGGTTGTGCCGAAAATGACAGTTTGATTGGCAAGGGATGTCATTGCGACCACTATAATCGCGAAAAAGAATTTTATCCGAAGCATTACTGCCAATGCGGCGCGGAATATTACCGCCCGATGTTTGAGCCGCTGTTCGGAAAGAAAATTGAACTGTATCCGCATAAAACAATTTTATCGGGCGACGGTGAATGTGTTATTGCGGTAAAGCTGATATGACAGACAATATAATCCGCGGTCACGAATCTTATTGGAATCTGCTCGGCAGTATTCGCGGCAACGAAAATCACAGGGGGAACGTAAGTTGGTTGAGCGGCGAAATAAATTACAATTACAGCGTTAAGCTTGTCGGTCCCGATTATGCAAAAGAAGCCGAAGAAATTGTACAAAAAATAAAAGCCCGGCAAATCCCCCCGAATTTAACTGTTTCGCCGTATTCCGCGCCGTCGGGGATTGACGTATGCGAATTATTTTTATCGTATGAAGGTTTCAATATCGCAAGATTAAATTTGGGAATGGCAAAAAAAATTGTGGCGACAAAATTTAAAATTCCGAATGAAATAAATGTTTTTTTTGTGCGCGATTTAAAT
>JAIRVD010000336.1 GCA_031254075.1 Clostridiales bacterium | reverse complement strand
CCGAAATCGCCCAAATCGCCGAGACCGAGGTCGTCCGCTGTAACCTCTGGCTTGTCAAGTACAACAGAAGGTTCGGGCTCATTAAAATCGCCGCCCAAGTCAAGACCTTCTATGTTGTCCAAATCGTCAAGGTCGTCAAGCGTAATCATCGGTGTGGTTTTTTCCGCGGGCGGTTTGCCCAACGCTTCCAATCCCGCTAGCGGGTCGTCGTCGTCATCAAGATTAAGCCCCGCGAAAATATCTGTCACATCACCGTCGTCGTCGTCCCCGAAAATTCCGAGAGACGCCAACTGCGCTTCTAAATCATCCAGACCGTCGTTCTTTTCCAAGTCATCATTCATTTTGAATTCCCCTTAATTTATGCCGCCTTCACCGGCACTATTGTGGAATAAAAATTGATAATACACCTGCTACCGAACCCATCGCCAAAAGCGCCACAAGCACAACAGCTATTGCTATCGCCAGTTTTTGTTTATGCTTTCGCATCCACCTGTTCATATTATCATACCTCCGAATTAATTTCATTATTCTAAAAAACGCGACGGTTTTACGGGTTTTTCATATCGCGTTTTTATTGTTGAAAGATACAGTTCTTTTTTTGCGCGCGTTACGCCTACATAGAATAATCTGCGTTCTTCCTCGATTTCTGCCGCGGTTTTGCTGCGAATATACGGCAAAACTTCTTCGACTATGCCCGCGATAAACACGCGCTCGAATTCCAAGCCCTTCGCGCTGTGCAAGGTTGTAAGCGTTACACATTCCCCTGTTTTTTCTTGCTGCTTCGCGGCTTGCGAAACCGTATTCGCGTGTGCAATAAAATCCATTGGGTTTGCAAACAGTTTTGCGGCCTCCTGCAATTCGTCCGCGATTTCGAACAGCCCTGTCGGGCTCAGCTTTTTATATTCGCAAGCGTCGATTACATGCCCATTATAACCCATATTTTTGCGAATGTAACGTATCGCGTCCGATGTTTCGTGTTTCGCAAGAAGTAAAAGATTATCGTGAAGCTCTTCTATATGCGTTTTTGTTGCGATATGCAAGGCGGAATCTTTTTTGTATGCCGAAAAAATATCCCTGTCGAACTTTTTTACGCTGTGTAAAAACGCCTTGCCGATAAAACGGTACGGCTTGTTGATGATTCTTGCGGCGTCGGGGTCGTAACCCGTTTTCTGCCGCAGCGATAACCTTCGCGCAACTCGCATAAAAGCAAATAAATCCCGGGCAAGCCAATGCTCATAAATTGTCGGCATTTCGTCGCGGCTTTTATACGGAATATGCATATTCAAAAACGCGTCCATAAACGCCCGCGCCTGTATGTTCAACCGAAACGCAATCGCGATTTCATCTAAATTCGCGCCGCGCCCGCGCAAATCGCGAATGCGTTCCGCAATTTGCACCGCTTCGTGGTTTTGGTCTTCCGAAATTATATTAATCGGCGGCTTTCCTTGCAAGCCCGTTCCCGAAATATTTTTATCATAACGCGCGATATTTTTTTCAATTACTTTATTCGCGTAATTGATAATCGAATCCGTCGAACGATAATTTCTTTCCAGCGTAACCTTCTTTGTTTTCGGAAAATCTTTTGGAAAATTCAGCAAAAACTCCGGGCGCGAACCGCGAAAACGATATATGCTTTGGTCGTCGTCGCCCACGATGAATAAATTATTTTTCGGCGCAGCAAGAAGCTTTACCGTTTCGTATTGCACGCGATTGATATCTTGAAACTCGTCAATCATTATAAACGGATATTTTTCGCACCAGTAATTTAGTTCCGACGGATTGTTATGTAACATTTCATGCGTGCGGCAAAGCATGTCGTCGAAGTCGATTATATTTTTTTCCTTTTTGTGAGCTTCGTATGAATTGCACAAAAAAATAAAATCCTCGGTTCCGATGGATTTTGAATGATAATGCTTTAAATCATACAACTCATTGCGAACAAGCGACATCTCCGAAAGCAATGCCGCAAGCATTTCGTCATCGGGTTCGTAACGCATTTCCGCAAGAAATCCGCGAACCGCCATTCGTCTTTCGTTGTCGCTTAAAATTTGCCCCGTGTCATATCCGTTCTTCCGCCTGAGCATTCGAAAAAACGCCGAATGAAATGTTCCGAACATTACATTCGATTTCGCCGAATCATTTCCGCGCACCAAAATTTCATAACGGCGTTCCATCTCCTTCGCCGCCGCTTTCGAATAAGTAATAACCAGCAATCTCTCGCGAAGCATCGCCGCACGCGCAACAATTACCGCCGTCTTCCCGCTGCCCGGCCCCGCAAGCACCATCATCGAACCCGCACCATGCCGCGCCGCCGCAAGTTGGTTTTCATTTAAATCGTTCATAAGGACGGCACAATCAACGCGTCGATGACTTTGCCGGCGTGAAGTCAACGGAAATTATTTCACCCTGATTTACGCCCAAGCTCTTCAACACGCGTTTCTCCATGCACATTCCCTGACTGTTGCCCCATTTTCCAACCCGCGAAACCATAGAATCACCACGAGTTGATTTTATCACATTGTATTACATGCAAGCAATCGAATAAAGCTCGAATCGCGTTAATCTAATTATAGAAAAAGTAGGAAGATATAAAGGATAATGATATAGCAGTGTTGAATTATCCCCGTAGAGGTGAAATGAATGGAATACGTTGGTTGAATGAACAAATGTTCACAAGCCCTGATTTTATCAGGCTTACAAGTAATCCGTTGATGAAATGACCACTCGGTTATCACCCGCCGTTGACGATATTGTTTCTAACGATATGGTATGTAAGAACCTCAAACTCTCACATGGCACGAATTAATGGGGAGAACTTATTAAAATTACACGTTAAGAATATGACGCG
>JAIRVD010000321.1 GCA_031254075.1 Clostridiales bacterium | reverse complement strand
CGGGATACCTTGCAGAACAGCGAGACTTCTGAAAAAGAGGGATGAACCATGTACGCAATTATTGAAACCGGCGGCAAGCAGTACAAGGTAAAAGCGGGTGACGAAATCATCGTTGAGTTGCTTGGCGTTGAGGCTGGCGAAAAGTTTACGTTTGACCGTGTTCTCGGGATTTATGACGAGGACAATACGGTTTTCGGAAAACCGCTTGTTGCGGGTGCGTCCGTTTCTGCCGAAATCATCGGCGACGGAAAAGCAAAAAAGGTAATCATTTACAAGCACAAGTCGAAAAAAGGGTTTCACAAGAAAAAAGGACATCGTCAACCGTTTACCCGAGTTAAAATTGAAAAAATTAATGGAAAATGATTAACGCGGAAATAATCAGTAATGAAGCGGGCTGTGTTGTCGGCTTCACCGTGAAAAATCACGGTGAAAGCAAAGTTTGCGCCGCCGTTTCGTTGCTGACAATCAACACCGTCAACAGCATTGAAAAGCTTACGGAAGACGATTTTTTTTGCAGTCTTAGCGAAAAAAATGCATTTATTTCTTTTACGCTGAAGAATACCGATTCCCGAAGCCCCGAGATTGCGGTTCTTTTAGACGCGTTGGTTATGGGACTGAAAAGCGTGGAAGAAAAACACCCCACCGAAATTTCAATTATTGAATAGTTAGGAAGTGACTTTATGATTCCGTTAAATCTCGAATTCTTCGCGCATAAAAAAGGCGTAGGCTCTACTAAAAACGGTCGCGATTCCAACGCGAAAAGCCTCGGCGCAAAACGTGCCGACGGTCAATTTGTTCTCGCGGGCAACATTCTTTTCACTCAGCGCGGAACAAAAATTCATCCCGGCAACAATGTCGGACGCGGTTCAAACGATAATCTCTTCGCTCTCGTAGACGGCACCGTCCGCTTCGAACGCAAAGGCAGAGATAAAAAACGCGTTTCTGTTTATCCGATAGCCGAATAAAACTGCAAAAAAAAGGGCCTCGCGGCTCTTTTTTTATTGACTTACATATTTATTTCAAATGGTGAGGCTGGTAAATTGTAGGCGTTGTACAGTGTCGCGACGGGGCAGTCTGTAAATGCGTATCGAATTTTCTCGGGTTTCGGGCAGAGGGCGACGAGGGTATTGTTTTCGATTGTGGCATAGACGCGGTGAGTGTTACCGTTTTCGATGATGTCGAGTAGGGTGTGGGAATGTTTAGACCATAAGTTTTGCGCGTTTGTGAAACGGACGGTTAATTTTCCGCCGGAATATTTTGCGGATTCTACGGTCGGACCGTCGGAGACGATTTTTTCGTTGTAAACCATTCGAAGCGCGTGTAAGGCGAGGCGTTCGCCCACGGATTTTTTATTTACGGGGTGGAGGTCATTGTATTCGCCCAAGTCGATTGCGACTGCCATTGCGGTGTTTGGGATTTTAAGGCAGGCGCGTTGATGTTCGCGGACTTCCGCCCAGCGTTTACCGGGGATGTTGTTGGTCGGGGAAAGTTCGCCCAAGCTTTGCGGGTCGATGAAGTTGGCAAGCTGAGTGTATATAACAGGAAGCTTCTCGCCGAAATTATTGCGCATATGCCGCGCGAACGCACGGAACATAGCTTCGTAATCGCCGGGGCGGTTTGTATTTGATTCGCCTTGATACCAAATCAGCCCCTCGACGGAATAGCCGAGCATAGGCGCAAGCATAAAGTTGTAAACGCCGAGCGGATGTCCGTAAAACCAAACACCCGGCGGGCATTGCGGCATTTTTGCGCCGAGATGGTATTTCCAAGTGTCACCGATGCAAAGCGTTCCTTCGGAATGGATTAAAAAATATTCCTTGCCCGGTATTATAGAGGGATTATTTGCTTCGCCGACGATTCGCACGGCGATTGTGTTTTCGCCCGCGACTAGCAGATTTTTCGGAAGAATACAGGTGCATGGAGGATATCCGTAACCGATATGCGTGACCTCTACGCCGTTAACATAGACGGTGATGCTGTCTTCGACGCGCCCGAGATTTAAAATCGACGGCGCGTTTTTCTTTTGCTTGGGAAGAAAAATTTTTTTGCGCATCCACAATGAGCCGTGCTTTGGAAAATCTGTGTTGTCAAGCAGTGCGCGTTCTTTCCAGCTACTGTCGTCAAAGTCGGGGGCGAACCACTTTTTTTTCAAACCCGCGTCTTTTTTATTTAATTGCGAAAACCACGCGCGAATATTATTGTCGGCTTCTTCGGTTGCCTTTTGAATGAAATCCGAATTTTGAAATTTTTCGAAATTTGGAATGGTTTCAGGGAATTCCGCACGTAAGATATCTTCGGGTAGCCAGCCCTCGATGGGTGTTCCGCCCGCAGGTGTGCAGACAAGCCCGATTGGCGCGTCGTTTAATTTCTTGTTTTCCGATAACTTTTGCGCAAAAAAATACGGGACGGCATACATATTATCCAAAAATTCACCGACGGCGGTGTTCCATTTGCCCGCGACGTTTTTTTGCGGCGCGTCAAAATTAAGCCCTTTTTCCGCTTGGAAGATGCGAATATTTTCGTTGTCTGTGATATACTCGCCGAAATTCAAGCGTGTGCGACTGAGCGGTCCCTCCATATTGGATTGCCCGCCGCAGAACCACACTCGCCCGATGTATACATCTTTTATATTTTTTTCGCCGATGGTAAGTGTGTGAGGCCCGCCGAATTCCTCCGAAAAAAACGTAAAGAAAAAATATCCCGTTTCATCGGAAACCGTTTCATAATTTCTGCCGATAAATTTCGCGCCAACGGGCGCGTTTGGCTCTGTCCAACCCCAAACCTTTGCGGTTTTTGCCAAAACCATTCCATTCGAAAAAACAGAAGGTAACGTAATCATACGTAAATCTTCCTTCCTTTTTCGTCAGCGACGCCTGTTTTTCTGTAGAAATATGAATTAATTACATCGCGCCATTCCTTTGCGTTTTCGAGCTGCATGTCCAAACGTTCGCGCACGGAAACAAACGCTTCTTCGGGAAGATTATCTTTCAGCGATTCCCACGTTTTTATAAAACCTTCGACACCTTCGACGCCTTCGAAGTGCGTGTCATAAATATATTGAAGCAGCGTCCGCCCGTCTTTGAGACGGTAATCGTAAGGCAGTCTGTGGAAATATAAAACCATTTCTTCCGGGCAGGTTTCAAGGTTTTCAAATAAATCGCGTACATATGGCTGGTATTG
>JAIRVD010000271.1 GCA_031254075.1 Clostridiales bacterium | reverse complement strand
TCCGTTGCACAAGCATTTTACGAAGCAAGTGGACTATGAGGCGGAGCTTGCCGTTATAATCGGAAAAACCGCGTTCCGAATTTCTCGTGAAGAAGCCGAAGGGGTGATTTTTGGCTATACAATTATAAACGACATTTCCGCGCGCGATATTCAAACGCAACACGCGCAGTGGTTTTTCGGCAAAAGTCTTGACGGTTTTTGCCCGATGGGACCGCACATCGTTTCGCGCGACGAAATAAATCCTGCAAATTTAAAAATTCAATGCCGCGTAAACGGCAAAACACGCCAGTCATCAAACACGTCGAAATTAATTTTTGATATTCCGGAAATAATTTCAACACTTTCGCAGGGAATCACACTTTTTCCGGGCGACATTATCGCAACGGGAACACCCGCAGGCATAGGTCACGCAATGAATCCGCCACAGTATTTAAAATCGGGCGACAAAGTCGAATGCGAAATCGAAAAAATAGGAATACTGACAAATTATTTTTAAAAGAGGGACAATATGAAAAAATTTTTGAATTGCGTCACGAACCGTAAGTTACAATTTTGGTTTGTTTTCGCGCTTTTTATCGCGTCGCTGATTCCGCTGCTGATAATTACGATGTATGCCCATCCGAGTGCGGATGATTTTACATATGGAAATCATACCGTATTCACTTGGAGGGAAACTAATTCGGTATCACAAACAATTTCGGCGGCTGTCGAGGGTACAAAGCAGGTTTATAATAACTGGCAGGGTTCTTTTGTTTCCGTATTTTTTATGACATTGCATCCCGCTGTTTTTTCGGAAGGATTGTATATGTTCGGATTACTTGCGTTAATTTTGGGATATGTCGCCGCGAATTTATTTTTATTCAAAATTATTTTTATGAATTTCTTGGGAGCTGATAAATACAGCGCAGGGATAATCGCAATGTGGTTTGCATTTATTTCCATGCAATTTATTTTTTCGCCCATCGAAGGTTTTTATTGGTACAATTCCGGGCTTTATTACATTGGATTTCATACAATTTCATTGATTTTATTTTCGGTTGTTTTGCTATGGCTAAAAGCGGAAGAAAAATACCGTCAAATTATTTTAGCAATTTTGACGGTATTTTTATCTTTTATTATCGGCGGAAGCAATTTCGTTACCTCGCTTACATCTGTGGTGATTATGGCGTTAATTCTCGCGTTTTGCGTGATTTTCAAACGCGAAAAAATTCTTGCTCCGGCTTTGGGGCTTTTGGTTTTATCCGTCGCGTTAACAATCAGCGTTTCCGCACCCGGAAATGATGTAAGGCAGGAACATTTCACCGCAATGAATCCCTTGAGCGCGATTTTTACATCTTTCGAATACGGGTTTACGTTTATTGAATTGGTCATTAAGGCGCCTGTTTTGCTTGCTCTCGGATGCATTACGCCTTTAATCTATATAATTATGCGCGAATCAAAAATATCATTTAAATATCCCGTTTTGGCAACCGTTATTTTCTACGGCGTTTATGTAAGCACATTCACGCCCAATCTCTATTCTTGGTCATCTTTTGGTCCGGCGCGCGTTGTAAATATAAATTTTATCGCGTTTTTATTTTATATGATTTTTTCAATCGGCTATTGGTGCGGTTGGATTTCGAGAAATGTAAAAACGCGAAAGAAAAAATCAAAATTTAATCCCGCTTGGATAACTGCTGTTTTTATTTTTGCCTTCATTATCGCAAGCGGTTTTTCAATTTTTAAAAATCCCGATTCCGTTATGAGTATCAGCGTCGCAAAATCCATCATAAGCGGCGAAGCAAGAACATTTCGCAACGAATATTTAACCCGCTTGGAAATTCTGAAAAACCCCGAAATCCAAAACGCCGAATTACCCGCTTTTTCCGTCAACCCGCATGTGTTTTTCCACAGTCAGCTCGACGTATCAACCGACCCGCACGCAAATTCTTCGATAGCAATTTTTTACAATAAAGAATCGGTTGTGTTAGTGAATTCGCAATAGAAATCGCGTTAAGTTGCACGCTCCTTAATAAAAACGTTATAATGCAACAGCGTTATACCGGAACGCGAAAACATCTGCTTACTCTGTCTCGGCAAATGTTTTCTGCGTTCGGTATAAAAAGGGGGCAACCGGGTGGATAAAACAATGCTTGAAATAATCGCCCGAGTATTGCGCGATTATGGAGATGTGTTTGAGAACATGCATCGCACTAACGCGGTTTTGCTTGACCTTTCGCCGGAGATGTCGCGTGAGAGAATTTTAGTGCGGAGTTTTGTTGAGATTGACGGATATAATGCGTTGAGGAACGCGTCGGCGTATCCGCTTGCGGAAAAGAAGTTGGTACAGAATCTTGTTGAAATATTTTCTATGGAAAAAGCCGCCGCCCTGTGGGTTGTGCGGTTATTTGGCGTTGCGCTCGGGCATTTAAGCGAGGATGAATTGTTATATGAAGAAACGGAAGCACGTTTGGAGCGAACCGCGACGAGTTATTTGCAGGGGCAGGTTTCGATTGGGAAGAACCATGTTGTGGCGATTGCGGCGGACGGAACCGTTTTCGCGGGCGGAGATAATTCGGAATTTCAGTGCGATGTCGGCGGATGGAAGGATATTGTGGCGGTTGCGGCGGGCGACGCGCACACGCTCGGGCTTCGCGCAGACGGAAAGGTTCTTGCGACGGGTTCGAACGCGCATGACGAATGCGATGTCGGGCATATGGAGAATGTTCGCGCGGTGTATGCTTTCGGAAATGACAGCGTTTGTGTTTGCAAGGACGGAACGGTATTCGCT
>JAIRVD010000172.1 GCA_031254075.1 Clostridiales bacterium | reverse complement strand
CATCAATTGGCCAGACCGTGCCCGTTCCCCAGTACGTGAAATGGCTGACGCCACCGATATAGACGTTGCCCTGACGCGTAACCGAGCCTTCCTGTTTCCATACACCGCGAGCCTCGTCGAATGTCCAAAGCGGAATGCTTGCGTCGATTACGTCCGAAGGAACTGGATATGTTATTCTTACCTCAGATTTTTCCTTTATTTTCAGCAGGTTGCCTGCGCCGTCAGTGAGGGTAACGTCTGCGATGCCGACAGGATTCATCATCTCGCCGGTTTTGGAGGTCGCCAAATCGCCGCCGGGCATCATCAGGACGGTTTTCCCGTCTCTGGGACCGATGAAAAGTACGTCCGCTCTGACCGTCCCGCTGTACGCCGAGCCGTCTGTTTTAACGATGCACTTGGCTGGGAGTTCGATTTTCAGTCCGCCCGCCTCGATGGTATTTTCTGCCGAAGCGTCGAAGTCCGCCTGCGCGCTGATTTCGCTGTTGCCTTTGTGACAGAGTATGGCTTCGATGTGCATTACATCTCTCACATCGCAGGAGCGGGTAAGGGTGAAATAACCGGCTTTCTCTAATTTGAAAACGGCGCGGTCGTTTACCGTACCGGCTTGCGTAAAAGTAAAAACGCCGTCGCTGCCGGTGGTAACTTTCTCCGTACCGGTAGTAACACTTACGCCGCTAAGTGGATTTCCGCTAATGTCCAATACCGTTCCGCTCACCTTTGCATCCTGCATTACCACAGCCGGGTTGTCCGGATTGTCGGGGTCGCCTGCCGGATTGTCTTTCGTGCAACCGGCAAACAGGATTGCTGCGAGCAGGAAGAGAGTTGAAAGTTGAAAATTGAAAGTTGAAAGTTTTTTCTTTTTTGTTTTCATTGTTTTTATAATTTATTGATTTATAATTTGTATCCAGGGATTGCGGGTCAAGCCTGCAATGACAACCGATAATTCTTAATTCTTAATTCTTAATTCTTAATTTTATATCGGGGGATTGCGGGTCAAGCCCGCAATGACAGATTATTTTCACGCAATTTTGATTTGTTTTCATTGTTTTAATAATTTAAAATCTTAAATATCTTTTTTAATCCGAATCCGACCTTATTTCTACCTTATTTACCCAAACAAAACAACCTTAGTAGAAAATTTTGTGCAACCCCTTTTATCCAACCTTATTACCTCATTTTAGAAAAATAAGGTAATAAGGTTTATGGAATACGTATAACATTCACTGCTACTGAGGTTGTTTTGTTGTTTTTGAATAAGGTGAAAATAAGGTTGTTTATTCATAATTTTAATGAATCATGCAAATCATTGTTCAGACCTAATCTTGTTGTATTCCGTACGGAATACATCGCTCGGTAGAAAGGGCATTATTATTATTTTCCTGCATCCTGTTAAGGATGCATCCCTGACGGGATGTCAAATGCAATTATATCAATCAAACAAATCACGGTTCAGACAGATTTTAGCATTTTATTAGTGACATTGTTGTAATTCTAAAGGTTTTTGATAAAATCGGTCATCAATGACTCCACTTCCTCCTGATAGAAACAGCGAGTTACCGCTGACTTCGTAACTGGTGCAGAGAATGTATTCGACTCCATTTTTTTTGACTGTGATACGTTTTCCCTTCTGCTCGCCGTAGCGCCTCGCTACGGCGACCTAAATACAAGCTTATTTTATTGTAAATTAACAGATTAAATCCATTTTCTTCATGTCTGTACATTTTTATATTATTTTTTCATATTCATTTATTTACAAAACTTCGTTTTGTGGCAAGCGTGGACGCTTGCTTTCAACCCGACGAAGGCAGAGTTTTCGCCGAGCAGGGTTTAAGTACATAGATGTTGCACCACACTGTTTTTTATTTGAATTCAACAAGTGTATAGTCTTCAGGGACAGTGAAACTGTTTTTCGGAACCATATCATTGAATGCCGTTGCGGTGAAAACCGTTTCGCCATTTGCCATCCCCGCCCGGAAAAATATCCCTTTCCATGCGCTGTAGATATACGCAGACGGATTTTTATTCGACAGGTCTGTCAGCGAGATGGTTGTACAGGTTTTGCCTGCAATCACCCGGTCGGGTAATTTCTTGTAGCTGGGATGATATTTCAAAGTGGGGCTTTCTATATTAATCGCACCCAGGAAATGTCTCGCTTTGAAGCATGCCACCACCAACGGTATGACGGAATACGTTTTATTTGTTTGATTTAGCATATATGCTTTTTTCGCCGCCACATCGGCAATCCAGGTTTTCCCTCCGGCTTCATCAACACGCAAAAAAGCGCCATAGTCGTCGAACATAAAAGCCGTGATGACCGATTCATCCTTGTATTCCCCCATCTGTACAGTCATATTTCCGCTTTTGGTGTATATGTAAATTTCGGCGTCTCTGGCAACTTTTTGCGCATGGCAAACCGCAGATGCAAGCAGCAACATTACCAGTAGCGATTTGAAAAATAATTGTGTCATTTTTAATACTTTTTAGATTGTTATTAATTATTGAAGTTGTCTAACCTTTTTCACAGCCGTTTTGTCCCGCATCGTATCGCCCTTTGTGTTCTTTGCGTAAATCTTTGCGCCCTTTGCGGTTTTATTATTTTACCGCAAGGAACGCAAAGGATTCGCAAGGAACACTAAGAAAAGCAATCTTTCATTGTTTCTATAACTCTTAACTCATAACTCATAACTCATAACTCATAACTCTTAGT
>JAIRVD010000171.1 GCA_031254075.1 Clostridiales bacterium | reverse complement strand
CTTAATATTAAGTGCCACCTCGCGGCGCAAGTCACCTTCCACCATTTGAGATGATTCTATAACGGTACGAATTTTAATAACTTCGTCGTCGGTTAAATCGCGAACGCGTGTGTCCGGATTAATTTTCGCTTCCGTTAAAATTCTTTTCGAACTCGGACGCCCGATTCCGTGAATATAGGTGAGCCCGATTTCAACTCTTTTTTCCCTTGGCAAGTCAACGCCTGCAATACGTGCCATACATTTACCTCCAATTAACCTTGTCTTTGTTTATGCTTCGGATTTTCGCATATTACGCGAATCGCGCGTTTGCGTCTGATTATTTTACATTTTTCGCAAATCGGTTTTACCGACGGTCTGACTTTCATGTTAAAACCCTCCTACTTATCTCTCCAAACTATTCTTCCTTTGGTTAAATCATATGGTGACATCTCAATCAGCACCTTGTCCCCGGGAATAATTCGAATGAAGTTCATTCTCAGCTTGCCCGATATGTGCGCAAGTATAATATGTCCGTTCTCCAACTGAACCTTGAACGTCGCGTTAGGCAATTTTTCTACGACTTTGCCTTCTACTTCAATTACATCGTCTTTTGACAATGCGCTTTACCTCCCTCCGGGACTTCGCTGTTTTGCAAAAAAAATTTAATGTGTTTTCGGATATCTGCGTCTTGTAACGCGCGCCCGCATTCGGGCAACATTTGAACTATCGTGTTTGTTGGCTGAACATGTTTTTTCTTTTTCTTCTTTGGCTTTTCGATTGTTCGCAGTTTTCCGTCCGCCAATGTTAAATACTCACCGTCTTCTTCCAGAACAACCATTGCCCTGCCTTTATCGCGTCCCATTTTAGAAAAAATAATTGTTCCGCGTTTCATATAGTCAGAATCTCCGGTTCGCCGTCTGTTATCAGCACAGTATTTTCGTAATGAGCGGAGTATTCTCCGTCCCGGGTCGTAACTGTCCAAGTATCGTCAAGCATGTTGATTTCTTCCGTACCGATGTTAATCATCGGCTCTATTGCCAGTGTCATTCCGCGTTGCAAACGCGGGCCGCGTTTTTGTTGCCTTGTGTGCGGAATCTGCGGGTCTTCGTGAACCTGTCTGCCGACGCCGTGTCCGCACCATTCGCTTACTATTCCAAAGCCAAACGGCTTTACATAGTCATCAATTGCGTTTGAAATATCGTGAAGCCGATTTTCTTCCGTGCAACATTTTAATCCGGCGAAAAAACTTTGCTCCGTAACGTCGATTAGAATTTGATGTTTCTCGGAAATTTTTCCGACGGCAAATGTTCGTGCCGCGTCACCGTGAAACCGTTTGAAGCAAACACCAAGGTCAATACTGATAATATCGCCGCTTCTGAGCTTTCTTAAACCGGGAACGCCGTGAATCACTTCATTATTGATACTCGTACAAATAGCCGACGGAAAACCTCTGTACCCTATGAATGATGGCTTTGCGTCATTGCTTAAGATGAATTCCTCGGCTATTGCATTTAGCTCTGCGGTTGTGACACCCGGCTTAATATATTTTGAAAGCAATTCATGTGTTTTTGCGGCAATTTTTCCTGCGGTTCGCATATAAGAGATTTGTTCGTCATTCTTGATGAAAATCCCCATTGCTTACGACTCAAGAAATCCCTTGTAGTGACGCATAAGAAGCTGTGATTCGAGTTGTTTCACGAATTCGAGCGCAACGCCCGTTACGATTAAAAGCGAAGTTCCGCCGAACGCGATTCGCGACATTTCGGGAACAAGCATCCCCATTAAAATCGGTGTCATCGCAATCAAGCTGTAGAAACACGCGCCAATCCAAGACAAACGGTTTACGGTTGTTTGGATAAATTCACTCGTCGGTTTACCCGGACGAATACCCGGAATAAAGCCGCCGTTCTTTTTCATATTCTCCGCCATTTCAATTGGGTTGACGGCAAAAGACGTATAGAAATGTGTAAAGGCAAAAATCAAAATTATATACAAAATCGCACCGACCCAATGTAAGTCACTGAAATCCACATATGCGGCAACTCTGCTTATAAATGACGGATTTTCAACGGTTCCGGGGAAAAATTGCGCAATCTGCACAGGAAAACTAATCAGCGACATCGCGAAAATGATTGAAAGCACGCCCGCGATATTTACCTTCAGCGGAATATACGAGTTATGATTTCCACCGAACATGCCGCGTCCGCCCGAAGCCGCTTTTCTCGAATACTGAACGGGAATGCGTCTCTCACCCTCGTGAACAAGCACAACGAAAGCGATAATCAGCGCGAAGGTAAGAAGCAAGACCGCAACGGTAAGCACGGAAACAATTCCGAATTCCGCAGTAATCATGTTCCAGAACGTCCAAGCGCCCGCAGGAAGCCCTGCCAAAATATTCGCGAAAATCAAGAACGAAGCACCACTGCCTATTCCTTTTTCAGTCAAAAGCTCCGCAAGCCACATAATGAACATCGTACCTGTCGTCATCGCGACGGTCGCAACGATGTAAACAAACATATTATCATTCGGCGAGCTGAATAAATTTATTTCGCCATTATTGTGACGCGTGTATGAAAAAACTGTTCCCGCAGCTTGCAACACCGCAAGCCCTACGGCAAGATAACGCGTTATTTGCCCGATTTTTTTTCTGCCCTCTTCGTCTTCCTTTTGCATTCTGCTCAACGTCGGAATCGCGTAAGTCAACAGTTGCATAATAATTGAAGCCGTAATATACGGTGCGATACCCATCGCGAAAACCGTACCGAGCTCACCGCCCATAAGCAACGAGAATAAAGTCGTTACACCCGAATCGGTTCCCGAAATATATCTCGCATTGTTTAAAACTTCCAAGTCAAGCCCCGGAAGCGGAACAAGAATGGCACCAATCCGATAAATGAAGAGCAAAAGAAAAATGAAAAGCATTTTTTTGCGTATATCTTCAACGCGCCAAGCATTGGCAAAAATCTTAAACACTTAAATCACCTCTGCCTTGCCCCCGGCAGTTTTAATTTTCTCGGCTGCTGATTGGCTGAAATAATTTACCTTTACGGTTAGTTTTTTTGAAATTTCTCCGTTACCGAGAATTTTAACGCCGTCGCGCGGGTTAGAAACAAGACCCTTTTGCTTTAACGCGGCTATATCAACGATTGCACCGTCTTCGAACACATTAAGAAGTTGAACATTTATTGCAACGATTTCCTTCGTGTTGCGGCAGGAATGCCCTCTTTTCGGAAGACGGCGATACAAAGGCATTTGTCCGCCTTCAAAACCGACTTTTCCGCCGCTACCCGAACGAGATTTCTGTCCCTTATGTCCGCGCCCGGAAGTTTTTCCGTTACCCGAGCCGTGACCGCGTCCGCGCCGCCATTCTTTTGTTGTCGCGCCCTTGGCGGGTTTTAGTTCCCCAAGTTTCATGGTAACGCTCCTTCTATGCTTCTTCAACTTTAATCAAATGCTTTACGTGATGAATCATACCCCTGATTGCGGGATTATCTCTTTGCTCAACGGTCATATGAAGTTTGCGCAATCCGAGAGCTTCGATTGTTGCCCTATGTTTCGGTTTCGCGCCGATGGGCGAACGCACCAACGTGATTTTCAACATTAGGAATTCCTCGCTTCATAAATTTCTTCTACAGGCTTGCCGCGAAGGCGAGCCACAACGGAAGGAGTTTTTATTTGTTTAAGCCCCGAAAGTGTGGCTTTAACGACATTATGCTTATTGTTTGAACCGATTGATTTCGTAACAACGTTGCGCACGCCCGCGAGTTCCAAAACAGCACGAACGGCTCCGCCCGCTATAACGCCGGTTCCTTCCGGAGCGGGGCGCATTAGAACCTTCGCCGCACCAAAATTTCCGACGATTTCGTGATACAAAGAATCGTTTTCGTTTTTTTCAAGAAAAATCATATTCTTCTTCGCATCTTCCTTGCCCTTGCGAATCGCTTCGGGAATTTCGTTTGCTTTTCCGAGACCGATTCCGACATGTCCGGCTTCGTCGCCGACAATCACGAGCGCGGCAAAGCGGAATGTGCGTCCGCCCTTTACAACCTTCGTTACGCGATTAATCGAAACTACCTTGTCTTTTAAATCCAAGGCGTTTGCATCTATTTTTTTCATATTTCAGGCTCCTTTATTAGAACTTCAAGCCAACTTCTCTGGCAGCATCTGCCAAAGCCGCGATTTTTCCGTGGTAGACATACCCGCTTCTGTCAAATACGACCTCTTCGATGCCTAAAGCTTTTGCTTTTTTCGCCACGCTTGCTCCGACGATTTTCGCCGCGTCGATATTCGATGTAGACTTGAGTTTTTCCGCCTTAACCAACGCCGCATCCATCGTGGACGCGCTCGCGAGCGTATGCCCCTTAACATCGTCAATTATCTGCGCATATATATATTTGTTAGACTTGAAAACGGTCAGGCGCGGGCGCGTTGCCGTTCCCGAAAGGTTGCGGCGCAACCTGTAATGCCGTTTTTTACGCGCATCTGCGCGGCACGGTTTGTTTATCATACCCTGTCACCTGCCTATTTCTTGCCGGCTTTGCCGGCTTTGCGTCTGATATATTCGTTTTCATACTTAATACCCTTGCCTTTGTAAGGTTCGGGGGGACGTTTTTCGCGTATATTTGCGGCATATTGACCGACTTTTTCCTTGTCAATGCCGGAAATTGTAATTTTATTCGTTCCCTCAACAGCAGATTCAACTCCGTCGGGGTCTTCCATTTCGATTGGATGAGAATATCCGAGATTAAGCGTAAGCTTGTTTCCGCTTTTAGCGGCACGATATCCTGTACCGTTGATTTCCAAACGCTTAACATATCCTTCGGTTACACCTACAACCATGTTGTTAATGAGCGTACGCGTAAGTCCGTGCATTGCTTTAAATCTTTTTAAATCGTTAGGACGCGTTATGGTTAACTTGCCCTCTTCTTGTGCGATGGTCATGTCGGCAGAAAGCTTGCGGCTTAATGTTCCTTTCTGCCCCTTCACCGTAACTTCATTTCCCGCAGCGATTGTAACCGTTACTCCGCTAGGAATTTCAATAGGAAGTTTTCCTATTCTTGACATGGTCTGCACCTCCTGTTTTGAAATTTTATTTTTCATCTCACACATTCGCTTCGCAAATGCTTTCGCAGGTAAAAAAATTTTTACCAAATGAACGCCAAGACTTCTCCGCCAACACCCAATGTGCGCGCTTCTTTGTCTGTCATAACGCCTTTATTTGTTGAAACAATCGCAAGCCCCAAGCCGTTAAGAACTTTTGGCAAGTCTTCGCAACCGGCGTAAACACGTAAACCCGGTTTAGAGATGCGCTTTAAACCCGCTATGACTTTTTCGTTTTTGCTTCTGCCATATTTAAGGGTGATTCGCATGGTTTTTTTAACGCCGTTCGGAACTATTTCATAACCCTTGACATATCCCTCTTTCACCAAAATTGATGCGATGGACTCCTTCATTTTGGATGAAGGCATATCAACGGTAGTGTGCCTTGCCATGTTCGCGTTGCGGATTCTTGTGAGCATATCCCCAATAGGATCGGACAACATGGGCAATCCTCCTAGCTATTCAATGAGCAAAAAAATCGTGAATGTTCAACACGTTTTTTTGCGAATGGTTTTTGCCATAGGCAAAAAGAATACATTTTTAGTTTACCAACTTGCTTTTCTTACACCGGGAATCTGACCCTTGTAAGCCAATTCACGGAAGCATATACGACAAACGCCGTATTTACGCAAAGTAGCGTGCGGTCTTCCACAGATATTGCAACGTCTATATGCCCTTACGGCAAACTTCGGTTTTCTTGCTGCTTTTAATACGAGGGCTTTCTTTGCCATATTAAAATTCCTCCTGAATCCTTTTACGAAGGACGAATAAAGGGCATTCCGAACAGCGCGAGTAGCTCACGAGCTTCTTCGTCTGTTTTAGCGGTTGTTACAAAAACAACTTCCATCCCGCGAAGTTTATCAATTTTATCAAAAGATATTTCGGGGAAAATTAACTGCTCTTTGATTCCGAGCGTATAGTTACCACGCCCGTCGAAAGAATCAGCACTTACACCGCGAAAGTCGCGAACGCGCGGAATCGCTACATTTATAAGTCTGTCAACGAAGCTGTACATCTTCGCACCGCGAAGTGTTACCTTACAGCCAACCGGCATTCCCATACGAAGCTTAAACGCCGAAATTGATTTTTTCGCTTTTGTCACAACGGCTTTTTGTCCCGTGATTGTTGCGATGTCATTTGTGGCATGTTCGATAACTTTTGCGTTTTCTTTTGCTTCGCCCAAACCAATATTAACGACAACTTTTTCAATTTTCGGTACAGCCATTTTATTTTTATAACCGAACTTTTTCATCATGCCGTCTACTACTTCTTTTTCGTAGATGCCTTTAAGCCGACTCATAGCTTACCTCCAAATCAGTGAGCAAAAAATCGCGAATAAGCGTTTTTTGCAAACGGTTTTGCCGTAAGGCAAAAATATTACATTTAGTCAATGACTTCGCCCGTTGATTTTGCGTAACGCTTTTTTACAACCTTGCCGTCGGTTTCTTCTAATTTATAGCCGAGACGAGTTGGTCTGTCTTTGTGAAGAAACATTACGTTTGAAATATGCAATGGGGCTTCGCGGCGGGTTATCCCGCCTTTTTGATTTGCGCGGTTGGGTTTTTGGTGTTTCGTTTGCAAGTTTAAGCCTTCTACAACGACTCTGCTTTTCTCGCGGTCGATTAGAAGAATGCGACCTGTTCTGCCGACTTCCTTGCCTGCGATGACCTGAACCATATCTCCGCGTTTAAGTTTTACTTTATTCATAAAATCACCGTTTCTATAAAACTTCGGGTGCGAGGGAAACTATGCGCGTGAATTGTTTTTCGCGCAATTCTCTTGCTACCGGACCGAATATACGAGTACCTCTTGGTGTTTTATCGTCGCGAATAATAACCGCAGCGTTTTGGTCGAAACGAATGGACGAACCGTCGGGACGGCTGAGTCCCTTTACCGTGCGGACAATAACTGCTTTAACGACCTCGCCTTTTTTAACTACGCCTCCGGGCGTTGCGTCTTTGACCGAGGCCACAATGATATCGCCCACATTTGCGTAACGGCGTTTGCTTCCGCCGAGAACGCGAATACACAGAAGTTCTTTCGCGCCCGAATTATCCGCAGAGGCTAGTCTTGATTCCTGTTGTATCATTTATTACGCCTCCTATTTCGCTTTTTCCAGAATCGTAACCAAACGCCAACGTTTTTCTTTTGACAGCGGACGCGTTTCCATTACGCGAACCCTGTCGCCGATTCCGCAGGAATTGGTTTCGTCGTGGGCTTTTAATTTATAAGTGCGTTTTACAATTTTTCCGATTACGGGATGGCGCACGCGGTTTTCAACTGCAACCACGATTGTCTTATCCATTTTATCGCTTACAACTTTGCCAACTCTTGTTTTGCGTAAGTTTCTTGCTTGAGTCTCCATTTTTTAACCTCCTATGCCAAACCTTTGGTGCGCTGTGTCATTACTGTTTGAATTCTTGCGATATTCTTGCGAACTTCGCCGATTCGCGCCGTGTTATCCAATTGGTTAGTGGCGTTTTGGAAGCGCAGGTTGAACAATTCCTTTTTTGTGCTGATGAGTTCAACTTTTAATTCTTCCACGGATTTATCTTTAAGGGACTCCAGGTATTTCTTAGATTTCATTTACCTCAGCCTCCTTGTTATTCTGCTATTGCTTTCGGTTCCGCTTCGGCGAGAATTGCTTCAAGTTCTTCTTTTGAAACAACTTTGCAACGAATCGGAAGTTTATAACTTGCAAGTTTTAACGCGCGGCGAGATGTTTCTTCGTCTGCTCCCGCGATTTCGAACATAACGCGCCCGGGTTTTACAACAGCTACCCAGTATTCCGGCGAACCCTTTCCGCTTCCCATACGGGTTTCGGCAGGTTTTTCCGTAACGGGTTTGTCCGGGAAAATTTTAATCCAAACTTTTCCGCCGCGTTTCATTGTTCTGTTTAGAACGATACGCGCCGCTTCAATTTGGTTTGCGGTTATCCAAGTCGGCTCCATTGCAACAAGCCCAAACGTTCCGTAAGTTATCGAATTACCGCGCAGTGCCTTTCCGGTCATTCGACCGCGGAACTGTTTGCGTCTTTTTACCCTTTTTGGCATTAGCATAATCGCCTGCTCCTTCCCGTCTTTCTCCTCGGAATGGACGGTCTTCTCTCGGGCGCGCCTGCCCGGGAAGAACTTCGCCTTTGTACAGCCACACTTTTACGCCGAGTTTTCCGTAAGTCGTGTCTGCTTCGGCAAAACCGTAATCTATATCCGCACGCAATGTTTGCAGGGGAATCGTTCCTTCATGGTAATGCTCGGTTCTTGCGATGTCCGCGCCGCCGAGGCGTCCCGAAACTGCGGTTTTGATTCCGCGTGCGCCGTTTTTCATTGTGCGCGTCATCGCTTGCTTCATCGCGCGGCGGAACGTTACGCGGTTTTCCAAATCCTTCGCGATGACTTCCGCTACAAGCTGCGCGTTAAGCTCCGGCCGTTTTATTTCTTGAATTTCTACATCTGCTTTGTATTCGTCGGGATTGCGGTCTACTAATCTTTGAACCGCGTCCGTCAAATTTTTTATCGCTTCGCCGTTTCGCCCGATGATGATACCCGGACTTGCCGTATGCAACGTCACCTTCACGCGATTTGTCGTGCGTTTAATTGTAATGCGCGCAATTTTCGGGTCTACGGGAACCGGCTTTCTGTCCCTGAAATATTTTTTTATAAACAGACGAATGTTATGGTCTTCCAAAAGATATTTTGAAAAATCTTTTTCTGCGTACCATACAGAATCCCATTCTTTATTTATGCCCAGCCTTAGACCGTGGGGGTTTACTTTTTGACCCATTAGTTCACCTCTCGTTTAATACAATTGTGATGTGACTTGTGCGCTTATTGATTCTATATGCACGGCCTTTTCCGCGCGGTTGAATGCGCTTCATTGTGGGCCCTTGGTCTGCAAGGACTTCTTCTACGAATAAATCCGCGGCGTCCATTGAATGATTTTCTTCCGCGTTTGCTACGGCGGATTTCAAAACTTTGCCGATTAGATACGCACCATAACGCGGATTGTAATCCAAAATCGCGGCGGCTTGAACTACACCCTTGCCCTTAATTTGCTCCAGAACAATTCTTGCTTTACGGTCGGAAATTCGGGCATATTTGTGAATAGCGTGCGGACGCGTTTCGCGATTTTCTTCATTGCGCTGTTGTTTATACTGGCTTCTATGTCCTTTCGCCATAATGACGTCCTCCTATTTCACTTTACTTCGTTTTTCAGCATCTTTTCCGTGACCGCGGTATGTGCGCGTTACGGCGAATTCGCCGAGTTTATGCCCTACCATGTCTTCCGTGATATACACGGGCACATGTTTGCGTCCGTCGTGAACGGCAATTGTAAAGCCTATCATTTCGGGAAATATCGTTGAACGGCGCGACCATGTTTTGATAACGGATTTGCTTGTAACACTGGCTTGCGCTTCAACTTTTTTCATCAGGTGCGCGTCACAGAACGGCCCTTTTTTTAATGACCTACCCATTTACGGAGCCTCCAAATCAATGAGCAAAAATCGCGAATGTCCAACGCATTTTTGCGAATGTTTTTTGCCGTAGGCAAAAAGATTACTTGCTGCCGCGTTTGCGTACAATATATTTATTACTTTGCTTGTTTTTCTTGCGGGTTTTGTATCCGAGCGCAGGTTTGCCCCAAGGTGTTGAAGGAGCGGGACGCCCGATTGGAGCGCGTCCTTCGCCACCGCCGTGGGGGTGGTCGTTCGGGTTCATAACCGAACCGCGAACGGTCGGACGAATTCCCATATGACGCTTTTTACCCGCTTTTCCTACATTAATAAGTTCACTGTCGGGATTTCCGACTTGCCCGATTGTTGCGCGGCAGTTCACGGGAACAAGACGCATTTCGCCCGAAGGAAGACGTACTGTTGCGTATTTTTCGTCCTTCGCCATGAGCTGCGCGACATTTCCTGCAGAACGAACCATTTGTGCGCCGCGTCCGAGCTTCATTTCTATATTGTGAATTTCCGTTCCGACGGGAATTACTTTCATCGGGAGCGCGTTACCCGGACGAATTTCCGCTTCAACTCCGCTCATTAAGCTGTCGCCCACGCTTACTCCGATTGGTGCCAAGATGTAGCGTTTTTCACCGTCGGCATAATGCAAGAGCGCGATGTTTGCGGTGCGATTCGGGTCATATTCAACTGCGGCAACTTTGGCGGGAACGCCGTCCTTGTCGCGTTTAAAATCAATTATGCGATATTTTATTTTTGCCCCGCCGCCCCTGTGACGAACTGTTATTTTTCCTTGTCCGTTGCGTCCCGAATGTTTTTTCAGGTGAACAGTCAAAGATTTTTCCGGCGTTGACTTTGTAATTTCCGCAAAATCGGAAACCGTCATTTGCCGTTGGGAGGGGGTTATGGGTCTATAGCGTTTTACGCCCATATGGAATTCTCCTTTTCAATCAGCCTGCAAAAAAATCACGAACGCTTCAACGTGTTTTCTTGCAAACGTCTTTTTCCGTCAGGAAAAAAGATTTCATATTTAGATGCCTTCGAAATATTCTATGGGGCTACTGCCCGGGGTTAATTTTACGATTGCTTTCTTGCGCTTTGCCGTTTCGCCCGGTCTTGAGCCGCGGCGCTGGCGTCTTTTCGGATGGGTATTCATTGTGTTTACCGACGCCACCGTTACATTATTAAAGAGACGCTCTACTGCTTCTTTGATTTGCGTTTTTGTTGCCTGCGGATGAACGTAGAATGAATATGTTTGTTCATCAAGAAGGCTCATACTTTTTTCCGTCATAAGAGGTCTGAAAATGACATCGTAATACTTTAAGTCTGCCATTACGCATACACCTCCTGTATTTTTTTGATTGCGTCTTGTGTGATTACGAGACTGTCATAGTAGAGAATATCGTAAACGTTAATTGTATTTACTCCGGCGGTTTTGATGCCGGGGATGTTTCTTGCGGAAAGAATTACGTTTTCATTTGAACCGCCGTCCACTACGAACAATGCTTTTTCGATATCAAGGTTTTTGCAGACGCCGACCATTTCCTTTGTTTTTATTTCGGGAAGCGAAAGGCTGTCGAGTACGATTAATTTATCGCTTTGATATTTATCCGTTAAAACGGATTTTAACGCGAGCCTTTTCATTTTTTTATTCAATTTGAAGGAAAAATCACGGGGTTTCGGTGCGAACACAACACCGCCGCCTGTCCATTGCGGTGAACGCGTTGAACCTTGACGCGCACGTCCGGTTCCTTTTTGACGCCATGGCTTCGCTCCGCCGCCGCGTACTTCTGCGCGGGTTTTCGTGGACTTTGTGCCTTGACGTTGGTTTGCAAGATATTGCACAACAGCCATGTGAACCGCGTGTTTATTTATTTCTATCCCGAACAGGGTGTCATCAAGTTCCATTTTGCCGACGGCATCGCCGCGAATATTTTTAACTGCTACTGAAGCCACGACTTTCAACTCCTTTATACTTTAACCGTGCTTTTTATTGTTACGAGCGCACCTTTAATTCCGGGGATTGCGCCGCGTACGAGAATCAAGTTTTTTTCTGCGTCTGTGCGGATTACTTCAATGTTTTGAACCGTAGTTTGCTTCGCGCCCATGTGACCCGGCAATTTCTTTCCTTTGCGAACGCGACCCGGGGTTGTTCCCGGTCCCATTGAACCGTGACCGCGATGGTATTTAGAACCGTGCGTCATCGGACCGCGATGCATGTTGTGGCGTTTGATTGCGCCTTGAAAACCTTTACCTTTTGATGTTGCGACGACATCTACTTTGTCGCCTGCGGTAAACATGTCCGCTTTGATTTCCGCACCGACTTCGAATTTGTCGCAGTCGTCGAGTTTTAATTCCTTTAGCACGCGTTTCGGAGCGGCGTTCACGCCGAGATGCGCTGCGAAATGTCCTTTTGCGGGCTTGTTTACGAGCTTCTCGCGGATTTCACCGAAGCCTACTTGCAATGCGGCATAGCCATCTTTTTCAACGGTTTTCTTTTGAACCACTACACATGGTCCTGCTTCAAGCACCGTTACGGGAATCATTTGCCCGTTTTCCGCGAATATTTGTGTCATGCCGAGTTTTCTGGCGATAATTGCTTTCTTCATATCTTATACACTCCTTACATAACCTTAACCGTGATGTCCACGCCGTCGGGAAGGTCCAAACGGGTTAACGCGTCAACGGTTTTCGGGGTTGGCATAAGAACATCAATAAGCCGCTTATGCGTACGCATTTCGAACTGTTCGCGGCTATCCTTGTACTTGTGAACGGCGCGTAAAATTGTCACAACTTCTTTTTTAGTAGGCAACGGAATCGGACCGCAAATTTCGGCACCCGTGCGCTTCGCCGTTTCTATAATCTGCACCACCGACTGGTCAATCAGCTTGTGGTCGTATGCTTTCAAATTTATGCGTATTTTTTGGTTCTGCATGGGTACCTCCATATGTTTTCACGCACCCGGGCGTGTCACTCTCGCACATTCATTACAACTTCTGAGAACATGCCGACAAAAAGTGATTATACTCTATAATTTTTGTAAGTCAAGGCTTTTTTTAGAAAAATTTTTTTTGTAGAATGAAAACACGAGAGGCGGTTTTAAACATGTATGAAGCAATTGTTTTTTTCGTTGATGGTTTTGAAGAAATTGAAGCAATTACCACGCTTGATATTTTGCGGCGCGGCAACGTGAACGTCGTGAGCGTTTCGCTGACGGGCAACCACGAAGTGACGGGTTCGCATGATATCACGGTAAAGACGGATATGGTTTTGGACGGGCTTCACGATATCCAAGGTTCGATGCTTATTCTTCCGGGCGGTCCGGGTACTGCGACTTATAAAAAACATAAGCTTTTTTTGGAGCTTCTTCGGCTGCACAATTCCGAAGGCGGACGAATCGCGGCGATTTGCGCCGCGCCGACGGTTCTCGGAGTGCTGAAAATTCTTGAGAATAAAACGGCGGTTTGTTATCCGACATGCGAGGACGACCTTCACGCAAAAAAAATCGGACAGCTTTCGACGATTACGGATGGCAATATCACGACGTCGAAAGGTCCCGGAACCTCTGCTGACTTCGCGCTGGAACTTGTCCGCATCTTAAAAGGCGACTCGAAAGCCGCCGAAGTTGCAACAGGGATGTTAATTTTTTA
>JAIRVD010000164.1 GCA_031254075.1 Clostridiales bacterium | reverse complement strand
TTTTTCCGGCAATCGTTTGAAGGTGTACAAGCACGGCTTGGAGCGTTTCATTGACGAAGCGCGCAGTATGGCGCGATTCAGTTCGCACAGGAACATCATAAAGGTTTCGGGCTATTTTGAAGAAAACAACACCGCATATATAGTAATGGAACATTTGGAAGGAATCACGCTGAACGAATTTCTTAAAACAAATCGAATGGACTACCAAGGCAGTATCGAAATAATCGGGCATGTTTGCGGCGCGCTGAAGGATATTCACAGAGCCGGAATTATTCACAGGGATGTCAGCCCCGATAATATTTTTATTTGTGACAACAGAATAATTACGCTGATTGATTTCGGCGCGGCGCGTTTTTCAAGCGAAAAAGAACAGCAACCCGTAATTATTTTAAAGCCGGGCTTTGCTCCGCCCGAGCAATATGAACGCGTGAACGTTCAAGGACCGCGAACGGATATTTACGCGCTTGGCGCAACACTGTATTACATGCTTACAGGCGTAAAGCCGACGGAATCCACAAACAGAATAATTTCCGACACTGTGCCCGCGCCGCATGAATTAAATTCATCCGTGCCCGTGGCGGTAAGCAACTCTGTAATGCGTGCAATGGCAATTGACAAAAATTTACGCTTTGCTTCTGTTTACGACTTTGAAAAGGCAATCATTGAAGAAAAACCCGTTCCGCCGATTGGTATCTTGAAAAGGCGCAGACAGCTTCGACAAATTGCGAGTTTGGCATCCGCGTTTTTAATTGTAATTCTTTCGTCGGTTATGCTTTTCGCGAATTGGAATACGCAGGGCGTGCAAGAGACACTCGCGCCCGCAACAATTACAATTGCGTTTCCGCATGACGAAGAAAAAATCGCCGCGTTTGAAAATATAATTTCAGCGTTCCGCGAAAATTTTTCGAATATAAACATTGAAATAATAACGTTTCCGGCAAGGGGATACGAAAACGCAATCACAGGCGGAAATCTGCCGACATTGTTCGAATCAACGGGATTTGGAAATTTGGAAAGCACGGCGGATTTATCCGCCGTCGCGGAAAGGTTATCCCGGCGTGAGTTTCGGTTTTATGACCATTTAACGTCTGTCACCGAATTAAATCAACTGCCGCTCGGTTTTAACGTTCCCGTGATTTATGAAAATTCGACTTTTGGCGAATATCTCCAAACGCCAAGAAAGGATTTATTTTTGTCGGAACAGGCGGGAGTATATATTTCCGATACATCCGATTTTTTTGAAATTCAAGCGGCGTTGCCCGGTCGATACAGCATCAGCCACGTTGATATAGAAAGACCGCATTTCACCGATTTTTTCAGCATCAACGCAAATGCAAGCCCTGCCGAACGCGCCGCCGCCGAACGTTTTCTGCGATATTTATTCGGTAGCAACGCTCAGGATATTTTGCATATTCGCAACAGAAGCGGAAGTCTGCCCGTGAATTCCGACATGCTTGATGAATTTACAAATGTTCACGAAGAATTTTTAATATATTTTCGTTTAATCGGAGGTTAACATGAAAATTTGCATGAGTTGTATGATGAAATATGAAGATAAAAATTATGCCTGCCCGCATTGCGGCTATGTTGAAGAGTCTAAGGCAGAAGATAGTCTGCACATGATACCCGGCAGTATTTTGCGTGAGCGATATATTGTCGGAAAGGTGCTTGGGTTCGGAAATTTCGGCATTACATACATCGGATGGGACGCAACGCTTGAGCAAAAAGTCGCGATAAAGGAATATTTGCCGAGCGAATTTTCCACGCGCGTACCGGGGCAAGCGAATGTAACCGTTTTCACGGGTGACAAAGCCGAGCAATTTGGCGACGGGCTTTCGAAATTCGTTGAGGAAGCGCAGAGGCTTGCGAAATTCCACCAAGAAGATGGTGTGGTTCGAATCTTCGACAGCTTTGAGGAGAACAATACTGCGTATATTATTCGCGAATATCTTCAGGGCGAATCGCTTGAGGCGCGTTTGCGCCGTGAAAAAACCATGCCCGTCGATGACGCAATTAAATTGCTTATGCCGATTATTAAATCGCTGGAAGTGATTCATCGTCACGGAATCATTCACAGATTTATCGCGCCCGATAATATTTTTTTATCGACGGACGGACGCGTTAAATTAATTGACTTCGGAGCCGCGCGATTCGCGACGACGTCACACAGCCGAAGTTTAACCGTAATTATAAAGCCGGGCTATTCGCCCGAAGAACAATATCGCAGTCTCGGCGACCAAGGTAGTCACACCGATGTTTACGCAATCGGCGCAACGCTCTACCGAATGGTAACGGGCATCGTTCCGCCTGACGCGTTTGAACGCCGCGCATATTTCGAGGGCAAGAAAAAAGATATTTTAAAACCAATCGCGAAATTCGCAAAAGATATTTCCGAAAATCAAGAAACCGCGATTTTAAACGCAATCAACGTTCGCATAGAAGACAGAACGCAAAATATGTCAGCGCTCGCAAAAGAATTGACAACGAAGCCGCCCGAAAAAGTTACGCGCCTTTACGGAAAAATTTCAAAGTTGCCGTTATACAATCTGCCGCTTTGGGCGAAAATCGGTTTTCCCGCCGCGATGTTTGTAATCATTACGCTTGGCATATTCCGCGCGTTCGCGCCGTCCGAAATACTGCCGCCGCTGATTAACGACGGTCAAACGCGTGTTCCCTCCGTTATAAGCAATGATATTGCACAAGCCGAAGAACGCCTGCGCGACGCGGAACTTTCGTTTTTAATTGTCGGCAGAGATTCTTCCGACAGAATTCCGGAAAATTTGGTGCTTTCGCAAAGCATAAACGCGGGTGATGTCGTTGCAGTAAACACCACCGTCGAAGTCAGAATAAGCGAGGGTGCGGAGCCGACGCCCGAGGGTGAAATTCCCGACTTGGTGTATTTGACATTAGATGATGCAAGGCGGGTTCTCGTCGAAATGGGCATGAATATCGGTGTCGATTATGCCGCAAGCGAAAACACCGCAATCGGATTGGTAATTTCGCAAAACCCCGCGGCGGGAGCGTCTTCGGTTGATGTAACGATGGTTTCGGTTGTAATAAGCACGGGACAGCCGCGCTCTGATGATGATGTAATTGAGGACGAAGAAACTACCGAGCCGACCGGCGAACCCGAACCGCCCGAACCTACAATCGCGCCGACGAGTTCGCCCGCCGCCGTAACTACCCCCGCGCCCGAACCGACCCCCGAACCGACAATCGCGCCTACGACTGCACCGACACCCTCACCGCAACCCGTTTCAAATGAAAGAATGACGGTCGCGGCGGCGGGTTCGCATACAGGATATGTAATTTCGTCGAGCGGTGCACTATGGGCATGGGGAAGCAACAGCAGCGGACAAATCGGCGACGGCACAACCGTAAACCGATTCAACCCCGTCAGAATTTCCGGAGTCTATACCGCTGTTTCGGGCGGAAGCAGTCACACTATGGCAATCAGAAACGACAACAGTCTTTGGGCATGGGGCGGCGCAGGTCGCCTCGGCGACGGAACAGCAAACGGACAGTTAAGCCCGATAAGGATAATGGACAATGTAGTCGCCGTTTCGGCAGGTAATTTCCACACGGCGGCAATTACGAATGACCGCAACCTTTGGGCATGGGGACATAATAACAACGGTCAACTCGGCGACGGTACGACTGTCGCGCGTCATTCCCCCGTAAGAATAATCGCGGACGTTTCCGCAGTTTCTGTCGGGGAATCGCATACGATGGCAATTACATCCGACGGAAATCTTTGGGCATGGGGCTGGAACGAACACGGTCAACTCGGTAACGGAAGCAACAGAAATGTGAACGAACCCACATTTATTATGGAAAATGTCAGAGCCGTCTCCGCCGGAAACCATCACTCAATGGTAATCAGAACCGACGGAAGCTTATGGTCATGGGGGCGCAACGGAAGCGGTCAGCTCGGACGCGGCTCAACAAGCGCACGCCAAAACAGACCCGAAAAAATTCTCGACGACGTGCTGACCGTTTCTGCCGGATTCAATCACACCGTTGCAATCAGAGCCGACAGAAGCCTTTGGGCTTGGGGCGCAAATGACCGCGGTCAACTCGGCGACGGAACAAACACAAACCAAAGCAGCCCCGTGAGAATCATGGACAATGTCGCTCATGTTTCCGCAGGACACAGCTTCACCATAGCAATTAAAACCGACGGAACCGTTTGGGCTTGGGGTCACAATGTCGAAGGTCAACTCGGCGACAGCGGAAACGCATCAAGCAGAAACTCCCCCGTGCAGATTTTTGTTGATTAAATTTTTTAATCGAATCAGCCAATTATACTGACATGCGGTATAAATAAAAAAACAATTTAAAGGATGATTATAATGATTGAAATTCCCGAAACCTATGTATTATCGGAACAAATAAAGCAAACGCTGACAGGGAAAACGATTCGCCGTGCTGTAGCGAACGCGCACCCGCACGCGTTTGCGTGGTATTCGGGCGACCCCGTTGCCTATGACGCAATGCTTTCGGGTAAGAAAATTACCGATTCAAATCCGGGTACGGGTTACACCTGCGGCGGAAATACGGAAATTATTTGTGAGGACATGCTTCTTGTAATCAGCACACCGATAAAATATCACGCGCCTGAAAAAAAACTGCCCGCAAAGCATCAACTGCTGCTTGAATTCGAAGACGACTCGCATATGAGCTGCACCGTGCAAATGTGGGGTTCGATGTTCTGCGCGCCCGTAACGGACAAAACCGCGCTCGGGCATTTTACTAATACACATCTTCCCGACCCGCTGACCGACGCTTTCGATGAAAAATATTTCGACGCGCTTTGGGAAAATACAAAGCCGTCTTACAGCGCGAAAGCATTCCTCGCAACGGAACAAAGAATTCCCGGGCTAGGCAACGGCGTTGCGCAGGATATTCTGTTTAACGCGCGTATTCATCCGAAACGAAAACTCGAAACAATGCGCGAAAATGAAAAAGAGCAGCTTTTCAACAGCGTGAAAACCACCCTCAAAGAAATGAAAGACCTCGGCGGCAGAGACACCGAAAAAGACCTGTTCAATAATTCCGGCGGCTACCGAACAATCCTTTCAAAAATCACTCTGCCCCACCCATGCCGCGTCTGCGGCGGCGGAATCATCCGCCAAGCCTTCCTCGGCGGAAATATTTATTTTTGCCCGACTTGCCAAATGCTGTGACAGTATACATGTTAGTCTAATTCACACATGCAAGAAACGGGAAAAGGTATTTTCCGTGTTGAAGAACTCAGAGTGGCAATTTCATCAACGGAGAAGAAAAATATCAGGAAAACAGCGGCGCGTTACGGATATAAATAATGGTCTGCCGCTTCAACAAAAGAGTTTTTTATCTCTGCAACGCCGGTTTTTTTAATGTAACAATATAGCCTGCGTTTTCTCCCTGTTTGGTTGCGGATATGCCAAAGATTTCGGCATCTGCGTTTTCCGGCGGGGAGTTTTTATACATAACTAAAAAATAGAAATCTTCTTCCCACACAATATACATCGGAATTTTTGCGAGAAAGACGTGATATTCTTCGAGTGTGAGGGTTGTTTCGTACATTATTTGCGCGTGCGGAATTCCGACGTAGCGCAAATGCCACGGCTCGTAGATTATTTTCGTTACATATGTTTTCGCCTCGGGATAACGAATGATAAAACCGAATTTATGGCAATTCTCCGCAATCCAGCGTCCGGCGTCGGTTTCCGCGAATGATTGTGAAAGTTTTCCGTCTATGCTTACGTCCAATGCCAAGCCGAGTTGATGTTCGCTTGCGCCCTCCGCTTGAATCGAACGTGCCGCAATCGCTTCCGCCGCGCTTCGATTTATTCCTTTTGTTTCAATCATGCGTACTCTTTCATTAAAAACAGCGCGTTGATAGGAATACGCCCTGTACGCGCTTTGCAGTTTCAGTCCGCGAATTCCGTCTGCTTCCATTGCCGTTTTCATCTCCGAAAAAGCGTCACGCGCGGGCGCGCGAAGCTCTGTACCTTGAAAGTTCACAAGGTCTGACGGACGAAAATTCGCAGGTAAAGAATTTTTGCGATTAACAAGCCATAATAAACCCGAGTCGTCGGCATTTGCGGCGCACGGGAAAAAAAATATTAAAATAAACAAAAAAAATAATTTTTTCAGGATAATATTTCCTCCAATTCCTGCAGTGCAAACACAACGCCCGCGCGTGAGTGTGACGCGGTAAGACCGCCCTGAAAATACACGATGAACGGTTCACGCATTGGCGCGTCTGCGGAGAGTTCGATTGACGAGCCTTGAATGAAGGTTCCGCCCGCCATGATTACGCCGTGGGAATAACCCGGCATCGGGGCGGGTTCGGGTGTGACGAAGGCATCGACGGGGGCGGCTTTTTGAATTCCCCGGCAGAAGGCGAGGATGTTTTCGGCGGAACCCAGTTTTATTGCCTGAACGATATCCGAGCGCGTTTCGGAAACGCCGGGGTTAACGTCGAAACCGAGTTTTGAGAAAACGGCTGCGGCGAGAATCGCGCCCTTTATTGCGGCGGAAACGGTTTGCGCGGAAAGGAAAAGCCCCTGAGTAAGGGTGCGCGGCATTCCGAGCGTCGGACCTACCGCGCTGCCGAGTCCGGGTGCGGTAAGGCGTTCCGCTGCGGCTTCGACAAATTTTTTCTTTCCGACGACATATCCGCCGCCCGCAGCGATTCCGCCGCCCGGATTTTTTATCAGCGAACCCGCGAGTAAATCGGCTTCGATTGGTTCTTCCGCCGAAACGAACTCGCCGTAGCAATTGTCCACGAGTATTATTGTGCGCGGAGAACGCTCACGTATACATTTAATCAACTCGCAAATTTCGGCGACGGAAAACGATTTTCGCCACGA
>JAIRVD010000040.1 GCA_031254075.1 Clostridiales bacterium | reverse complement strand
CTTAATCACCCAATAAAACAACAATGTCTTGATATTTTTAACGGAAGATTTTGCATTTTCGAGCGCAAGGCTGTTGATTTCCTTCAAATTAACGGTGATTGGCTCGTCCGAAAATGATTGAATAAGAAAATCTTCCAGTTGGATAAACTCGTCCAAAATTTTTATAGAATTTTTCAAACTGTCGCTTCTGTAAATATATGCGGTCAAATCCTTTGTGTCGGAAAGCAACCCGCTTTCGCGCAACTGTCCGATGGACGCGATAACATCCTGCTTCGGAATTCCCAGCGAATCCGCAAGATAATCAACCCGCGATTCGCCTTTGTCGCTTTCCTTTGTGCTTCTGCTTGAAAATAAACGCGACATAATCCGCGCCGCATGTTCTTTTTGCTGCGCGTCGAAATTCGGTGACCGCTGAATAATTTCCGATGCTTCCATCATGGTTTTTGCCAAAATACTTGTAGCGAACACGTGCGGACTGTTTTTGCCGCGCGTTAAATATCCTGCGGTTTCCAATGCCGAAATGGCTGTTTTTACACGGGTTTCGATTTCCGCAACCGAATCGTCCCAGCCCGCCAAGCGTGCAATCTCCAGCGGCGAACGGCTTATGCTGTACCGTTCGCGCGTTAATTGTTTAATCGCGCGCCATACTTGGTTGATTTCGTTAATGCTTAATTTTGTTTGGTTAAGCATTATGAAATGCCGGTTCAAATCGTTGTCATTAAACAGAACATAACATATTGCGTCAATTGATTCGTCGCGTCCGGCTCTGCCGGATTCCTGTACATAGTCTTCCAACGAATCGGAAATGTCGTAATGAATTATCAACCCTACATCTTTTTTATCCACGCCCATTCCGAACGCTTTTGTCGCGACGACTATGTTTACATCGCCGTTCATAAACGCGTTTTGGTTTTCCACTTTGGTTTTGCTGTCGAGTCTTCCGTGAAACGGCAACGCGGGATGACCGTCGTCCGTTAATTTTTGCGCAAGTTGCCACGAACGTTTCGTGCGCGAAACATATACAATTGTCGGACATGCTTTAGACGAAATTAAATCACGCAGAGTGGAATACTTTTCTGTTTCCTCGCGGTAAAGAACCTGATAACGCAAATTTTTTCTTGCGGTGTCGGTTGAATATAATTTTAAATCCAAATTCAATTTTTCTTTAAAATATTCCCGAATATCGCTTATGACTTTTTGCTTTGCGGTTGCGGTAAAACATGAAACGGGAATTGCGTGATTTTTCTTTTGCGCCAACTCGCGAATAAAATCGCCTATATATAAATAATCCACCCGAAAATCCTGTCCCCACGACGAAAAACAATGCGCCTCGTCAATTACGAATCGCACTACATGCCGCGAAAGAAGCAGTCTTTCAATAGTATTCGAGCGCAGTTGCTCGGGCGAAATATATAAAATAGAAGCAATACCGTTTTCCGCACGCTGTAAGGCTTCGGTGCGTTCAATCGGGCTTAACAACCCGTTAATCGTAACCGCTCCCGGAATTCCCAATGCCGCCAAATTATCGACTTGGTCTTTCATCAATGATTGCAGGGGAGAAATTACCACCGTAATGCCCCGCACCGCTTCCCCGGCAATCAGTGCGGGCAGTTGAAATGTGATAGATTTTCCGCCACCCGTCGGAAAAACCGCAAGCAATGATTTATTCCCCAACGCCGCGGCGGCAGCTTGTTCCTGTAAATTTTCGCTGTTGTATACGCGACATTCTTCATAACCGAATATATCTTTGAGCCGCTTGTGCAAACCGAATGTTTCGGCGCAAAATGCACAATTTTTTTCGCCGCACGGGATATTCCGCAAACGGTTCATTATTTCGCTTACACCGGAAAAATTCCTATGCACCCACGGCGGCATCAACGAATGCGGGTCGCCCGTTGCAATTAACGCAATCGCATATGCGAGTTCTATCGGTCGCGTTCTTGCGATTTCCGAAATCGGTGCATTACCGCAAATTTTTGTCGTTTTCTTAATCATTTTTTCTGTTTCATTATTCTTGCATATGTACTTTAAATATTCAAAAAAACCGGAAAACTGCGGCTTGTTCCGAAGCAATATGTAAAATATATCTTTCATTGTATCGGACAACCGATTAAACGCCGCAATTTCATCATAGAAAAGGTCACGTGCTTTTATCGCGTCGTTAACCGGATTGTTCAATTCCTCAACTTGCAATTTATCATCCTTAACTAACGCATGATACGGCTTTTCGGGAAAAAGCAACGGCGAAAAATAAAGCGTGTCTATCACCTTAACATCAGCCGCCGCATGTCCGATGTACCGCATATCATGCTCAATTATATTATGACCGCAAAAAAAGCCCGCGCCACGAGCAAAGCATGTAAATTCCTGCAACGACTCAGAATGAAAGATTCGCCCGTCAGCCCCAACCGCCCCGATATCCAACAAGCGATTATCTTGCGGGCTTACTTCCACATCAACGAAAATGATATTGTTCATTGCTCTCAGTCCCCGAAAATCTTTTTCAGTCGTTCATTTCTTCCGTTACATTATTTGGGCAACCTCCGAAATCACCGCTTCGTCGGAAATTCATCTCAGCGGGTTTTCGGGGGTTGCCTTTGCAATAGACCGGATAATATCTTTCATCCGGGGATTAAAACTTACGGCGGCACGAAGATTGCGTTCAAAGTTTAAAATATCGCCGGCATCTTTGCATTTGTAGGCTGTGCCCGCGTAGTAAGCAAAAGCTTCATTTTCGGAAAGGGTGTATACGTTTTGCGCGGAGTAGACTTCCGCCTTGTAGACCATGCTGTTGAATTCATGACTTAATCGCGTGGCGGTTTCAAAATATTCTGTTTTTTGGTCGGCTGATTCCTTAATTTCAAAAATAATGTTGGCTATGTCTGACAAAATTCGGGCGTTTTTGATTGATGGATTGCGCTTATGATGGTTATCTATTTTAATGAAGCTTAAAAACCTTTCGGGAATATCGCAGTTGGTATAAATAAGATTTTCGATAAAAACAGTCGCGTCAATTAAAATCATGTTTTCTAAGAATTGTGAAAATTTCTCGCACCAAAACATAGCAAAATAAATAACATCACCGTAATGTTGTCCAAACGGCTTGTCTGATTTCAAGAAATAATCTAAATATGGTTTGTATTGCGGAGTTGCTCCGAATATACGCAATTTTTGCAAATGAATGTAGTCATCGTTTAAATTTTTAAGCGACGCATCGCTTACAAATGCCTCCGCTACATGTTTTTTTATCATAGCGTTGCTGATATGGTTTTCTATTGTTGTTATGATATTTTCGTAATTTTGTCCGTTTTTTAACCCACTTGAATAAAGGCGAGGAATACCTTTCCAGTCTTCCTGCTTTATATAATTTTCCATTTTTTCATTCTCATATTCGTTTTTTTCAATCATTCCTGTTGAATGTAACATTCCGACACTCTTCCTTTTACATTTTTACTACCGAAAGTATAGCTCCAAACACAAAAGTTGACAATATATATCATTGACGGTATTGATATAATTTGCTATATAATTTGAAAAAACATAGTGAATTTTCGAAGGTGATATTGTGCTCCTTTCCATCGGAATGATTGTGAAGAATGAAGAAAAAATTTTGCGTGACTGTTTAAACGGCATAAAACCTGTTTTAGACCATTTAAAATGCGAAGCAGAATTAATTATATGCGACACCGGCTCTACAGACCGTACTGTTGAAATTGCAAAGGAATTTACCGACAAGATTATTCATATACAATGGAAAAATGATTTTTCTTATGCACGCAATAAAATATTGGAAATTGTACGCGGCAAATGGTTTTTTACAGTTGATGCCGATGAAATATATCAAGATGTCGAAGATATAATCAATTTTATAAAATCAAACGAAATTGAAAAATATGTATGTGCTTCCGTAATTAAGACAGATGTAATAAATGGTAAAACAGAAGACAAATGGCCTGTTATGATAGAGATGAAGCTTTTTAAAGTGGTAAAAGATTTGCGCTGGATAGGAAAAATCCATGAATTTTTATCAAGTGCCGAGTTGGATGAAAAATCCGTAACGCATTCAAAGGAACTAAAAAGCAGTATGATGCATTATGGATATAATTTCGAAACCGAGGAGCAAAAGAAAAATAAATCGGCAAGAAACCTTATACCATTGTTGGAAATGTATGAAGAAGACCCGAAAAATGTAAAAACCTTATGTCAAATTGCACAGGAATACTTGGTAACAGAGGAGTATAAAGAAGGTCTTAAATATCTTTTGATGGGGCGCGATTTATTTTCAAGTGATACGACCAATATGTATTATCATGCAATCAGGCATAATTTAGTTAAAACCGGTTACATAATGCTTGATTTAAAAAGTACAATTGAATACTCCCGTGATTATTTTAAAACTGCAACCATTTATACTTCCAACGTCTATTATATAAAACACTGGGAGGCACGGTCACTTAGTCGGCAACAAGATTTCGGCGAAGCCGCCGAAGTTGCTGTTCAAGCATTGGAATTCTACAAATTAAGTAAAGAAAATAAACTCATCAACGCGATTTGGAATATTGTTTCCGAACCTCCGCTATCCGAAGATACATTAATACAAAGCATTGTGTCGAATTTTATTTGGGCGGGCGATTTTGCCAATGCATTGCATTGGAATAATGAATTTGATGACGGCAGCCCTTCTAAAATAAGCGATATATATTCACCCTTCATTGAGCGTATAGCAAAAAACAAACCCGAAAACCTTCATAAAATTTACGACTTTGCCGCCTCCGCCTATGAGTTAGAAAGCGCAGCATACGACAACGCTGTAACCGTACTTGAAAAAAATATTACAAGCCCCGAAATAAAAGCGGAGGCGGCTGAAAAATTTTGTGAGTATCAAGACCCGGGCGACAGCTATGTATACTTACAGCAACTTCGTTATTACTCAATTCAACCGGAAGAACATCCGAAAGCGCGGATGCTTCTCAATAATTTCCTAAACTCGGACATTCAATTTCATCAACGTTTTGGTGATGTAGTTCATTTTGCCATGGTAATGGGCGCTGATTTTATGCCATTCCTTGAAAATATGCATATATCCGATTCCGAAGATTTTGTTTCAAAACTTATAGATTCAAATGCTGACT
>JAIRVD010000277.1 GCA_031254075.1 Clostridiales bacterium | reverse complement strand
GTTCAGATATCCTGTTGGCACTGTAATCCTCCTTTTTTTTGCTGTGGGTTGTACATTTACATACTATGCAAAAGAAGGACATCCGGTGCGTAGTTTTACGAGAACGCGGCAGCCGCCGTTTTCGGCGGCGGAGGTGAGCAGTTGTGCGCCGAGACCGTTTGCGAGGTTTCGGCAGATTGCGAGACCGAGGCCGTTTCCGTGCGGTTTTTCGTGCGAATCATAATCTTCGGAATCGGCAAAGTTTCCGTTGTCGATGATTATTACGTTAAGAAAATCATTTTCGCGGGCGACGGTGATTTCGATTTCGCCGGGATGTTCGGAAGCTTCGATTGCTTCTACCGCGTTTTTGATTAGATTTGAGAAAATCATGCGAAGCGATGTTTCGTGTCCGTAGCACGGAAGGAATTCGTTTGGAATATTCAGCGAGAACGAAATATCCGGCCACGCGGCGCGGTATATTTCCAAAATGTCCGCGAGAATTTTATGCAGGTCAACCTCGTATGCTTCGCTTCGATTGTGCGTCGCCACCAACATATCGCGAACCAAATCGCAAATATTATTCAGAGCCTGTTCGATGTGGTTAAGATGGTGCGAAAAATCTTCTTCATTATTTTCCAAACGAAGCAAATTCACATGCGCCAGTGCAACCGCCGCAGGGTTTTTTATTTCATGCGCAAGCGCGGTGGACATTTCCATGGGTCATCTCCGAGGCAAAATAATTGTTCTGCCCGCAACAATGTGGTCGGGGTTTTCAAGACCGTTGAGTGCGAGAATTTCGTTAATCATATTGGCGTCACCGAAGAAATACAGGCTTATCGCAAGCAAACTGTCGCCCGGCTGAATGGTATATGTTTCGGGAATCGGCGTGACTAACGCGGATTCTTCGTGTGCGGCGATTATTTCCGCTGCGGTAACGGTTGGCGCGGTCGTCGGAACGGGCTCGGGCGTTGCGGCAGCCGTCGGAATTTCTGCCGGTTCGTCAGAGGCGGTTTCGTTTGACGCGATTTCAATTAATGAACTTTCATTTGAAGCAATCATGTTTGAGTGATTATCCGTTGCGGAAATTTGTGTTTGCGTATCGGTTTCCGCGAAAACGGGAGTGTGTTCTTCCGATGCAAGGATGTTTCGAAGTGCCGTGGTAAGCTGGCGAATTTGCGCTTCGTTGTTTTCGATGCGGTCTTGATTTCGGATTAATCCGACGCCCATTATAAAGCTGATTACAAACAGCACTGCGCACAACCCCGCGACAAAATTCATCGCGCGTTTTTGCTCCATGAAATTTCCGCGCGCGCGTGCCTTTGCTTTTTCGTGCCTGCGAATAATTTCCTCAGGTTCTTTTGAGCGCGGATTCATCGAGAAACGTCCGTCAACGCGTTCTTCCTTTTCGTTAATCGGCTCATAATAATCGTCATAGCCCGTTACCGGCGATTTCGATTCGTCGTCGTCCTTTGCGTATTCCATTGATGTAAATTCTACAAGCGTCGGCGATTTTTGCGTATAATCCGCCGACTTATTGACAAGCATGTATTCATGCATGTTTGTGTTTTTTTCGTAATAAATGAAATATCCGCCGATTTCCGCCATGCGGTCTGCCGGTGTCATCGCTACGGGGTTCGCCGAATAAAATGCATTGGTTCGTTCGAGCGGGTCGATTACGAACATCACCTGATGCGCTTTGCGGAACTGACGCAAATGATACGCTCCGTAATATTGATTCAAATATGTTCCGTAGCTTGGCTGGGATTGCATCCAACCCACGATTTCCATGTTTGGAAAATGTTCGTCCAACACTTCTTCCGCGTAGTCAACGCTCTTTTCCGTAAACCGCAAATGTCCGTCATGCTTCTCGGCATAACGTCCGTAAATCGCACCGCCGATGAATAAATACTGCTGCCCGTCAATCACCATCTGCTTGCCGACAAGAAACGCAATTCGCTCCTCGAACCCCGCCCCTTCCGCATACTGCTGTAAAAATGTACAGACATAATCCTCCATGTAAATTCTTATTCCGTCCCCGATACTGCCTATTTGCTTAATATTCGCCGGCAATGTAAAATCTTGCATAAAATCCCTCCCGTAATAATTTTAAGACAACCCTATCAGGTAGAGCAGGAAGAATATGGAATAATATGTAAGGTGTAAAAAATTTTTAACAACAAGTCCCGACAAAAAAAGGATGATTTGATGCGCCAATATTATTCGGAAAATAAAGAAAAAATCGACCGTATTTTATTTATCGCGCTTGTTACGCTGACCGTGTATTTATTTTTCACGGTATTTTTTGTGTATCTTGCGCCGTTTTTTGTTGGGCTTGTGGTTGCGTTGATTATGGAGCCGTTGAATAAGTTTTTGACTGAGAAGATTGGATTTTTGCGGTGGGTTTCGTCGTTGATATGTTTGTTTTTGTTTATCGGGATATTGAGCAGCTTGGGTGTTTGGCTGTTTAATACGCTCGGACAGCAGGCGGCGGCGTTTGTTGAGGATGCTCCCGCTCATATTGAGGAAATAACGGGGCGCTTGGATGAGGCGAATGTTTGGCTGCAAAGAATCGCGGCTTATTTGCCGGAGGGATGGTATATTCCGAATGTAGAGGAAATGCTTCCGACTGTTGCGGCGATGTTTTTCGGTGACGGGATGCGCGAGACGGGACTTCGCGCAATTGAAAATGTTTCGGAATATGCGATTAGTATAATTTTGGGATTGGTTGCGGCGTATTTTTTTATGTCGGACGGAAAAAGAATTTACAATTTCATAAAGGAGTCTTCGCCGCAATGGTTTGTGCGGCAGGCGCGATATGTAAAGGCAGGCTTGAAGCGCGCGTTGAGCGGATATTTTCGTGCACAGGCGATAATAATGGTAATTGTCGGTGCGATAAGCGTTGCGGGGCTGATGTTTATCGGAAGCCCTTACGCGCTGATGCTTGGATTATTGTTCGCGGTGCTGGATTTTCTTCCGATTTTCGGCACGGGGCTTGTGATGATTCCGTGGATAATAATCAGCCTAATCATGGGAAACATGGGACAGACAATCGGACTGGCAATTATTTACGCGATTATTACGATTGCGCGGCAGGTGATGCAGCCGAAAATTCTCGGCACGCAAATGGGCGCGCATCCGCTTGCGTCGCTTATGGCGATTTATATTGGATTGCGCATTTTCGGAATATTGGGATTGCTGATTGGTCCCGCGCTTTTGATGATTTTTGTTGCGATGTTCGAACCTGAGACGGACGGGGGTAATGAAGATGTTCAGCACGGAAGAAAGAAAAGAAAAAGTAATTTTAATTTCCGTAGAAAAAAATAGCGAAAGCGAAGAAAATTTAAACGAGCTTCGTTTGCTTGCGGAAACGGCGGGCGCGGAAGAAGTCGGAAGAATTATTCAACGGCGCGAGGCTGTTCATGCGGCGCATTATTTGGGTAAGGGAAAAATCGACGAGGTTCGCGCATTGGCGGAAGAAACGGGAGCCGACGCGATTCTTGCCGATGACGAATTAACCGCAAGTCAGCAAAAAAATTTGGCGCAACGCATCGGTGTAAAAATTTTAGACCGCACGATGATTATTTTGGATATCTTCGCACAGCGGGCGCAAACATCT
>JAIRVD010000236.1 GCA_031254075.1 Clostridiales bacterium | reverse complement strand
GGTGTAAAAATGCTCAATCCCGAAGACGCATTGATAATTGCCGGAAAAGGGCATGAGGATTATCAGGAAATCGGCACGGTAAAACATAAATTTGATGATTTTGAAATCGCTTCAGAAGCATTAAATTCAAAGGCGATGAGCAAATGAAATTGGAAATTACGGAAATTATTAACGCTTGCGGCGGACGGTTGCTTGATGAAAATTTAACCGCTAAAAACGCGAAAATCACAAGCATTTCGACGGATACTCGGACTATTGAAAGCGGCGCGTTGTTTGTTCCGATTGTTGGCGAAAATTCCGACGGGCATGATTATATTTCGCAGGCGGCGGAAAAAGGCGCGGTTTGTGTTTTAACGGAAAACCAAAACGTTATGGCGGATGTTCCGCATATTTATGTAAATTCCACGCGGCGTGCGCTAATGGATTTGGCGAATTTTTATCGCAGAATGCATAATGTCAAGGTCGTCGCAATCACAGGCAGCGCGGGAAAAACCACGACGAAGGATATGATTGCAGATATCCTTGCGCGGAAATTCAAAACGAAACGCACAATAAAAAATTTTAACAATGAAATAGGAATGCCGCTTTCAATTTTTCAGCTTGAACCCGACGACGAAGTTTTGGTGCTTGAAATGGGCATGAACCACGCAAACGAAATTCACGAGTTAAGCCTTGCCGCCGCGCCGGACATCGCGGTAATCACAAGCATCGGCGACGCGCACATCGAAAATTTCGAAAACCGCGAGGGCATTTTAAACGCCAAAATGGAAATAACCCATGGACTGCGAATGGGCGGAACGCTAATCCTTAACGGCGACGATGAGTTACTCAACTCATATTTTAAAAGAAATGACAACAATCGCGCGTTTATTCCAAATAATGATTCGCGTACTTTTCTTCCGAGCAGCAAAGATATTTTAAAATCCGAACCGCATTTTTCCGAAACGCATTGCACTTTCAAATGGCGCGGCGAAAAGATTAATTTAACCGTGCCGATTCCGGGCGGGCATATGGTAACAAACGCGCTGCTTGCGTGTGCGGTCGGAATCGAAATGGGCGTTTCACCGACAGAAATAACCGAGGCATTCGCTAATTTCACTCCGCCCGAGGGACGTCTTAATATTTCCGAAACAAACGGCATAACTATTATAAATGACGTTTATAATGCTAATCCCGCGTCGATGATTGAAGCGATTAAGGTTTTATGCTTAAAGAATAACCACGAAACACATGAAAAAAGAAAAACCGCAATCCTCGGCGATATGAATGAACTCGGTCACACCGCCGAAGCGCACCATCGTGCAACAGGAAAATTCGCGGCGGAAGCGGGCGTTGATTTGTTAATTACAATCGGAAATCTCGCACGCTTCATGTACGAAGGTTTTCTTTCTTCCGACAAAAACGGAAATGCAATCCATTTCAATTCATTAGAGGAATTTTCATTCACCCCGCAAAAAAATGATATAATTTTGGTTAAAGCTTCGCGCGGAATGCAATTTGAAAAAATTATTGAAGGAGCCCACCAATGGACATTTCAATAAACGCAGCGGTTTACGCGGTACTGATAGCATTTGTTGCCAACATCGTTTTATGTCCGATGATGATACCGTCGTTGATAAAGTTGAAATTCGGGCAGTATATTCGCGGCGACGGACCGGCGGGTCATAAGAAGAAAACGGGAACGCCTACGATGGGCGGAATAATGATATTAATAAGTTTTCTGCTTGCGGCGTTGGTTTTTGTGAGAGATAATCCGCAGGTTCTTGCGGTTGTAGGCGTGACGCTCGAGTTCGGGCTGATTGGTTTTTTGGATGATATCATAAAAATAATTAAGAAAAGAAATTTAGGACTGAGAACTTATCAAAAATTGCTTGCGCAAATTGCGGTGAGTGTGGTTTTCGTATTTTTCTGGAGGATGTTGCCGGGATATTCGACGGAAATAATAATTCCTTTTTTTCCGGATGTAAGCTTTAATTTGGGTATTGCGTTTCCCGCGTTTGCGTGTTTGGTTTTTTTGAGTTCGACAAACGGGGCAAATTTAACCGACGGATTAGACGGCTTGGCTGCGGGCGTAACCGCGCTTATTGCCGTATTTTTTATGTTTGCGGCATGGATGCTTGATTCGCCCGTGCTGCCGGTGACGGGCGCGGCGGTTGGTTCACTGCTCGGGTTTTTGCTGTTTAATTCGCATCCCGCGCGTGTTTTTATGGGCGACACGGGTTCGCTCGCGCTTGGCGGTTTTGTCGCGGCTGTCGCGCTGATGCTTAATATGCCGCTGTTCTTGCTGATTGTCGCGATTATTTATGTTATAGAGTCGCTTTCGGTGATTATTCAGGTGAGCTATTTCAAAATGACGCGTAAGCGGTTTTTCAAAATGGCACCGATTCATCATACATTTGAACTGTCCGGCTGGCCGGAAACAAAAGTCGTCTCGTTTTTCTATGTAGTGACTGCGATGGCGTGTTTGCTTGGATATTTGGCATTGATGGGGGTTTAGTTTGTTCGAAAATAAAAAAATTTTAGTATGCGGAATGGCGCGAAGCGGTCAATCGGCGGCATTGGTTTTGCGTGAAAAAGGCGCGAATGTAACCGCGACGGATTTGAAAACGGAAATCGAATGGGATTACGACCCGGCGGAAAAAAATATTTCGTTACGTTTGGGTGAAACGCCCAATGACTTTGTAAACGAATTCGATTTAATAATAATCAGCCCCGGAATCAGTGTGTACGCGCCGTTTGTTGAAAAGGCGAAATCGTTCGGCATTCCCGTTTGGGGCGAGGCGGAACTCGCGTATCGCCTGTGTCCGTGTCCGATGATTGCCATTACGGGGACAAACGGAAAAACCACGGTAACAACGCTTGTCGGCGAAATATTAAAACGACACAACGCCGGAACCGTTGTCGCGGGCAATATCGGAATTCCGCTGACATCGCTTGTGTCAAATTTAAAAAGCGAAGACATCGTCGTTGCGGAAATTTCTAGTTTTCAATTGGAAACGGTTCACGAATTTAAACCGAAAATTTCCGCGATTTTAAATATAACCGAAGACCACATCGACCGTCACGGCACGATGGAAAAATATATTGAAGAAAAATGTCAAATTTTTAAAAATTATGTTCAAAATGAAATTTCTGTGTTAAACTATGACAATTCTATTACGAAAATATTAAATCCGTGCGGGCGAAAAATTTTTTTCAGTACGAAAGAATTTTTGAAAGACGGCGTATGTTTAAATGAAGGAAAAATTTTCGCGTTCGGGGAAGAGATTCTTTCGATTGGCGAAACAAAGATAATGCCCGAAAACGCGCTTGCCGCAACGGCAATCGCTCTTGCCGCAAAAGTTTCCCCGGAAATAATCGCGGATGTTTTGAGCAGCTTTAACGGTGTTCCGCACAGAATGGAATTTGTCGGCAAAATTGATACAGTAGAATATTACAACGATTCCAAGGCGACAAACACAGACGCCGCAATAAAAGCATTGGAAACCTTCACTCGTCCGGTAATTTTAATCGGCGGCGGTTCCGATAAAGGCACGGATTTTACATCGTGGGTGGAATTGTTCCGCGAAAAAGTTTCGCATCTTGTACTTATCGGTCAAACAACAGACCAAATCGCAAAAACCTGCGACAAATTAAATTTTTCTTCCTATGTAAAAGCGAGTTCTTTGCAAGAGGCTGTTTCTTTCGCGCAAAAATTCGCGAAGCCTAACGATGTAATTCTTTTTTCGCCCGCGTGCGCAAGCTTCGATATGTTTAAAAATTTCGAAGAGCGCGGCGACTTATTCAAATCTGCTTGTAAGGGGGTGTGAACATGACGGAAAGCCGATACAGTACCGCGCCGCAGCACGAAGAATATGACGATTTCGATTACGAATATCGGCGTCCGCAACGTGTTCGCCGCCCAAAAACA
>JAIRVD010000075.1 GCA_031254075.1 Clostridiales bacterium | reverse complement strand
GCGAGGAATAAATCCTCGGTGATAAACGGCGTGAACGGATGCAACAGCTTTAACGCGGTTTCAAGAACGGTGTAGAGTGTGTTCATTGCAACGAAGCGAGACGCGCTTGCGCTTTCATCCTTCGCATACAAACGCGGTTTTACCATTTCAATATACCAGTCGCAAAATTCATCCCAGATGAAGTCAACAATTTTTTGCGCGGCAAGTCCGAGTTCGTGCGCTTCGAGTTTTTCGGTTACGTCGGCGACAAGTTGATTCAAACGCGAACGAATCCATCGGTCTTCGATTGCGAAAGCAAACTCACCGCCTTTATATTCTTCCGAATCCATCATTAGAACAAAACGCGTAGCGTTCCATAATTTATTCAAGAAATTCCGTGTGGGTTCGAGACGCTCGCGGAAGAAGCGCGTGTCGTTTTCGATTGCGTTTCCGCTTACGAGCATAAGGCGCAAAACATCCGCGCCGAATTCGTCGATGATTTCAAGCGGGTCGATTCCGTTGCGAAGCGTTTTTGACATTTTGCGCCCCTGTTCATCGCGAACAAGTCCGTTGATTATTACATTTGTAAACGGCAATTCACCCATAAATTTTTCGCCCATAAAAACCATTCGGACAACCCAGAAAAAAATAATATCCTGCGCGGTGACAAGAACATTTGTAGGATAAAATTTTTCAAGCTCGGGTGTTTTTTGCGGCCAGCCCAAGGTTGAAAACGGCCAAAGCGCGGACGAAAACCAAGTGTCCAGAACATCGTTATCCTGCGATAAATTTTTTGAGCCGCAGGCAGCGCAAGCATCGGGCGCGGATTTCGCAACGGTTACATGATTATTTTCGCAATAATACGCCGGAATGCGATGCCCCCACCATAATTGCCGTGAGATGCACCAATCGCGGATTCCGTCGAGCCAATTCATGTAAATTTTTCCGAAACGCTCGCGGTTGAATTTCAAACGCCCGGATTTGTACGCGTTGATTGCGGGCTGTGCGAGTTCTTCCATTTGAACGAACCATTGCAGTTTCATCACGGGTTCGACGACGGTGTGGCAGCGGTCATGCGTGCCGACTGCGTGCGTTATGTTTTCTGTTTTTATAAAAAGTCCGAGCGATTTCATTTCGTCCGTAATTTTTTCGCGAGCTTCTTCGCGCGACATTCCGCTGTATGCAAAACCGTTTTCATTAATCATTCCGTCGTCGGTTAATACATTTATGCGCGGCAAATTATGACGCGCGCCGACTTCGAAATCGTTCGGGTCGTGCGCGGGAGTAATTTTTACAACGCCTGTTCCGTATTCGGGGTCAACGTAGTTGTCTGCGATAACGGGAATTTCACGATTGCAAAACGGAATAAAAACATTTTTTCCGACTAGCGACGCATATCGCTCATCCGAAGGATTTACCGCAACGGCGGTATCGCCGAGCATTGTTTCGGGGCGCGAAGTCGCGAATGAAATATATTCGCTTGGCGAACCGACAACTTCATATCTAAAATAATATAACGTACCCGCTGTGTCTTCATGTTCAACTTCGGCGTCGGAAATTGTTGTTCCGCATTTTACGCACCAGTTAATCAAACGTTCGCCGCGATAAATTTTTCCTTCATCGTATAATTGCACGAACGCTTCAAGTACGGCGTCGGAAAGTCCGTCGTCCATCGTGAAGCGCGTTTTGTCCCAGTCGCAAGACGAGCCAAGCTGTTTCAACTGTGAAATAATTTTTCCGCCGTAAATCTCATTCCATTCCCACAATTTTTCCAAGAAACCGTCGCGGCCGAGAGATTCTTTTGTGATGCCGTTTTTCGCCAGCTCCCGCATCACGACAACTTCCGTCGAAATCGCGGCGTGATCGGTGCCGGGCAGCCAAAGCGTTTCGAAACCCTGCATTCGTTTGAAACGAATTAAAATATCCTGAATCGTATTATTCAGCGCGTGACCCATGTGCAATTTGTCGGTGATATTCGGCGGCGGAATCACAATTGTGTACGGCGTCTTTTTAGAATTCGCGTCGGCGCGGAAGAATCCGCTCTTTTCCCAACGCTCATAAATTTCTTTTTCTCTGTTTTTATCATATATTTTCGGAATTTCCATTTATGCTACACCGCTTTCAGGTTCTTTTTTTATGTCGGAAACAATTTCCGCCGCTACTTTCGAAAGTCCTTCTTCGCCCTCAGCGAAAAGCTCAAACAGCTTCCATATCGGGCGACCCTCGGGTTCTTCCTCCGTGTTTTCTGCGAAGAGTTTTTGCGCCTCGTTCATATACGCTTCAAGAATTCCGTTGATTGTGCCTGTTTCGTCGGTTGCGTTAAGCTTCGTGAGCGAATCCCAAACATCTTCGTGGCGTTTGTCGAGGTCGAGCAGTGTTTTTTCACTAAGCTCTTTTTCCGCGTTAAGCTCTTTAAAACGCCGCCGCTTGTCTTCCAGATTAATTGTTTTCGCAAAGCCTTCGACGGTGGATTTTACGCCGCCGAGTTTGTTTTCCCGAAGAAAACGCTCAATGCTTGTTTCGGTTTCGTACATCAGATTACGCACTGTGTCGATGCGGTTGGCGAGGTGTTTATAGCTTTCCAAGTCGTTTAAATTATTTTCAAGCGTTCGCGAGTTATTCGCTCTGTATTTTTTATAGCAATAGCGCAAATAATTTGTGTAATACGCATAGACTACGCTTTTTTTATTCAGCAACTCAATTGCGCGCTGCTGTTTTTTTGAGTTAAGTTTTATTTCGCGTCGGACTCGATGCCGAAAGATATTTACAATCAGCAAAAACGCCATTGCTAAAACGACAAGCATAAAAGTCGGAACAATTATGTTGAAATTGACGTTCGAAAACTCCAACACAATCAGCGAAAGCGCGATAATGCCTAAAACAGACAGCGTGATAATCGAAAAACTATGAATAAATCTTACATTTTTTTGCATGTCGTCACGCTCAAACGCAAGTTCTTCTTTTTCGCCTGTGAGATAGCCGATGTCCATGCGCAACGCTCGCTGATGTTTTTCCGCGTCCTTAATTGACGGCATAGCTTGCCACGCGTCA
>JAIRVD010000282.1 GCA_031254075.1 Clostridiales bacterium | reverse complement strand
GCTGATTAGATTTAAGAGGCTGCAACGAAATCGGAAAAACCGATTTCGTTGCAGCCTTCCCTTTTTTTGCGATGTATTTATTTTCTTGTTTTTTTTTTTTCAAAAAAATGTTAGATTATCGTTAGATAGATATAATTTCAAAGTAAAGGGGCTGAGACATATGTTCAGGAATATGAAATACAGTGCGAAGGTTTCATTCGGATTTGGTGTTATTCTTGTATTTTTTGTTGTGTTTGCGGCGGTTGTAGTCGTGCTGACCACGAGGATAAACGATAACATGAATACGGTTCATTACAGTTCTGAGATTCAAACGGTCGCAAATCATTTTCTGGATGATTTTACAGAGGCGCGAATCATCGCGACTTCGATATACCAACGTAACGACGAGGCAATTTATGCGGGCGGAACGGCGGTGTTTACGCGTGCGTTCGACAATTTGGCAAAAATGGAAGAATCGACGCGAACCCATGATTTTCTCTCCGGTTATTCCGGGCAGGTGAGTGAAATTGGCAGAAGGTTTGACGAATGGACCGGAACAGTAAGGGATTTACATGCAGCTAACGCCGATTTGGCAAGCTCGGCTGAAGAGCTTCTGGCGATTGAAGAAACAATGGTCTCGGCGACGGAAATAATGGATGAAGTGCAATTTGGTAATTTGGAAAGCGATATAGCCGGTGACCGCGACATGGAAGCGATGACTCACAGCTACGGACGCGTGATGCACTCCTCGGAAATTATGGACAGTGTAAAGGAAATGCAAATGGCATTTTCCGGATTAATATTTGCGCATGATACCCAATCCACAGTGGACGGGCTTCGAATCGCGGCGGAAGTCAGGGTATCGGTTCAGGAATATATCGCGAATTCTTCACAGCAAGCTGACCGTGATACCGGAGCGGCAGTGCTGGATGCTATGAGCGAATATCTTGCCGCAATCGGCAATTATCGCGAGGCGATTAATCAGCGTGATGTTATTGCAGGAAAGGCGTCATCCGACGCCGCAGCGACAAGCGGTTTAATTCATTCAATGATTGCCGAAATAGAACGCCAAGTTGCCGGAGAAATTTCATCGGCGCAAAGAAGAGGGGATATGGCATTTTATTTAGCGCTCGGGTTGTCCGTCGCTACGGTGCTAATCGGAATTGTAACCGCGCTTTCGATTACACGCAGTCTTACGACTTCACTCAGCCGTATCGGCAGACTTGTTTCCGAAGTTTCCGGCGGACAGCTTAATGTTAATATGGACTATTCCACCGTTACGGGCGATGAAATCGGAATTCTTACGGGCAATGTTTATTCGCTTGTTAGTGTCATAAAAAATATGGTTGAGGATTTATCTCAGCTCACAAAGGAAATCGAAATAAACGGCGATATTGATTTCAGAATCGACGACGGCAGATACTACGGCTCATACCGCGAAATGGTTGTCGGAATAAACTCGTTCGCAGACAGTTATATCGGCGAAATTGTCGGGCTGCTCGATGCGATGGGAGAACTCGGCAACGGCAACTTCGATTTGAAAATGCCGCAAAAGCCGGGCAAAAAAATTGTTTTGAATCAACATTTCGACGCGCTGATTGCAAACATAAACAGTATTCATACAGAAATTGCTTCGCTGGCAAGAAGCGTTGCCGCAGGAAAATTAAACGAAAAAGCGAACGTTTCCAAGTACCAAGGCGGCTGGAAGGAACTTCTCAATGACCTCAATATGCTTGTTGATGCCGTTGCCGCTCCGTTGAGCGAAATCGAAACCGCGCTCAATGAAATGGCAAAAGGTAATTTCGACGCTCCGATTATCGGAAATTACGAGGGTGAATTCGACAACGTAAAACGCGCGGTAAATATCACCGAAGAGACCACGCTTTCATATGTAAATGAAATTACCGAAACGCTCACCGCAATGGCAGGCGGCGACTTAACGCTTACAATCAGACGCGACTATATCGGAAGCTATGCCCCGATTAAGCAAGCGTTGACTTCAATTCTCTCATCGCTTAACCGCTCGATGAGCGAAATCGAAATGTCCGCAGAGATGGTTCTCACGGGTGCGCGCCAAATCTCCGAAAGCGCAAATCATCTTGCGCAAGGCGCGTCGCGGCAAGCGAGTTCCGTTGAAGAGCTGACCGCCTCCATCGAAACAATAAACGATAAAACACGCCTTAATTCCGAAAACGCAATCAAGGCAAACGACTTCTCGCAAAAAACTTCCGAAGATGCCCGCGGCAGCAACGAGGAAATGAAATCCATGGTTGTTTCAATGGAAGGAATCAAACAATCCTCGTCCAACATCTCAAAAATCATCAAAACAATCGAAGACATCGCGTTCCAAACAAATCTTCTCGCGCTCAACGCCGCCGTCGAAGCCGCTCGCGCGGGCGAACACGGCAAGGGCTTCGCCGTCGTCGCCGAAGAAGTTCGCAGTCTTGCCGCGCGCAGTCAACAAGCCGCACGCGAAACCACCGAGTTCATCGAGGACTCAATCCACCGCGTTGATAACGGCATGGCCGCCGCAACAGGCACAGCGTCATCGCTAGAAAAAATAGTCGAAGACGTCTACGAAGTCTCCGACTACCTTTCACAAATCGCAAACATGTCTCAAGAACAAGCCGAATCCATTGCGCATATCAGCATCGGCATAAATGAAATCTCAACCGTAGTTCAAGACACCTCCGCCACTTCGCAAGAATGTGCCGCTTCGTCGGAAGAATTAAATTCACAGGCGGAAACTCTTAAACAACTGGTTTCGTTCTTTAAAATAAAATAACTAACCCCCCAATACGCCAAGACCGAGCGTAACCAAGATTTCATTCGCCTCCGTAATGGAACTCCCGTTTTCAAGGGCATTGATAATCACAGCGTCACGCTTGTTCTTGGCGTATAATGCTCCGACGCCGGCAATTTTCATCAGACGGGCGATTTCATCTTGATTCAACGCAAAACCGAAGGCAAGCGACAAAATTTGTTCTCGCCCCGGCTTTGCCTTTATTCCGTTAAAAAGTTGGTTAATATAGTTGCTGTCCAGTTGAGCGCGCGCAATTACATCCTGCCGCTTCAATCCCTTGGATGAAAGCAATTTTTCCAAATGCTCTTTTAATGTGGGCGTGCAAAAAGACGCTTCGTTTTCCGTCAAAATATTAACTATGTCTTTTCTGCCGCTTGTCAGAATTTCGGTTAAACTTTCGGTTGTTGTTTTCATATTTTAATTATATAGCGGAGTGAATTTAATGCAACTTTCCACCGAAAATTTTAACCCTCGGGAATTCGACTGCATAATGGATTTAAGTGAAGACGACAGCATAACCTTAATGTGCAGCAGAGACAAAAAAAGATTGATTGTCCGAAAAAGAATCAGCAATGAACGCAAGGAAATATTTAACCGATTGGTTCACATACGGCATAAAAATTTGGCTCAAATCTTAGGAGTTGAAGAATCGGAACCATTTTGCCATTCCTATGAGGAGTATATAAGCGGAACAACCTTAGCAGAAATACTCGCCGTTCAAACCGTTCCCGAAGAAACGGCAGTACGGTGGATAAACGAAATATGTTCCGCGGCGGCGGTTCTTCACGCGCAAAACCCGGCGATTATTCACAGGGACATTAAACCGAAAAATATTATGCTTACCTCTGACGGCATTATTAAGCTGATTGATTTCGATGCGGCAAAAAATTTTTCACCCGCGAAACAACGCGATACGGAATATATCGGCACGGTCGGATACGCCGCTCCCGAGCAATACGGCTTTGCGGCGTCAACCCCGCGAACGGACATATATGCCATCGGCATTACATTCCGCGAAATGATAACGGGTTCCGAATTTTCGGAAACACCGTATACGGGGAAATACAAATCAATCATCGAAAACTGTGTCGCGCTCGACCCCGCAAAACGGTATCGCGACATAACCGAGTTGCTGTATTATCTGAATTTGAAGCAAAGATTGCGGGTATCCGCAATCCTGACGGAATTTACAGGGAAGGGTTGCAGAATATATTTTGCGGCTGTTTTGTTCATAATATTTTTACTATTTCCGTCGCTTGTTATTATTTTTGAAATGAACCCTGCGGTATATTACCTTCCGTTTTATCTCTCGCTTGCCGTTCCGCCTTATTTGCTGATTACAAATCCGTTCGGATTATGGCAGAGGTTTCCGTTTTTAAAATCAAAAACAATACCGATAAAGCTTGTCGGTATTGTTTTATTTCTTTTTATGGGGGCTTTGTTGGGCTTTCTTGTGCTGACGGTTTGGGAATACATTCCGGTGCTGACGGCACTGTAATTGTGTTTCCTTTCATGATATTTTCGATAAAATAACATGAAGGGAAAGAAAAATATGAAAAAAGAAATCAAAGGTTTTATTGTCGGTTTGATTTTTGCGACAATGTTTTCGGGTACCGTGGCGATGGCAAGTACAATTGTACGAGAAATTACTTATGGCGTCGGCGTAAGCTATAATGGCAGACCCGTACAATTTACCAATGATACGCGTCCGTTTATCATGGACGGCAGAACATTTCTTCCCGTAAGAACAGTTGCGGAACTGACCGGATTAAATGTGGATTTTGTGGACGGAGTTGTACATCTTTCATCGGGCGGTTTTGTTCCCCCCGCACCCGCGCCGACGCCGACGCCGCCTTCTTCAAGCGGTTTTAATATTTCGTCCGGCGGCGAAACGGTGCGCATAACCGAAGCAATGCATTATACGATTACACCTTCTGTATCCGGAGTATGGGAATTCCGCACATCAAATAACGTCGG